>CAYOYI010000329.1:0-4959 GCA_964408105.1 uncultured Chitinophagaceae bacterium
TTTTACGTTTATCACCTTTCGGGCAATGGAATAACCGGATTGGTGAAAACGAAAATAGGTCCAGTCACCCCTGATTATGCAGGTTCGCTGAAAGCATCCGTCAACGGACAAAAACTGGTATATTCAGGGCTTACGTTCACTGCGCTTTTCGACTTCAACAGGGAAACCGGTGAACTTTCCAACTACAAAAATCTCGGAATACCGGGCTATTCCGCATCTTTCTCGCCAAACTGCAACTTGCTGTATGTCGCTGATGGCGTGAATAGAAGATTGTTCCAGTTTGATGTCATGAAGCATGACGTGGCATCTACCGGTGTACAGGTGGGCACGACAGCGTCAACAGGTTTTGGCGGAATGCAGGTCGGGCCGGATGACAGGATTTACATTGCGCGTTTCGTTACCAGTGATTATCTCGGTGTGATTTTGAACCCCAATATCAAAGGAGACAATTGTAACTATGTTGATGACGGTGTGTTCCTTGCCGGCAAAAAAGGTAAAGGCGGGCTACCAAACTTTCCAAATAACTTGGTAGGCGAATGTGTAGCGTACCCTACGGAAAATGAAAGCCATTATGATTATTTCCAAATGGAATTAGCCGGTAAAGGAAGCGATTTTTTCAGGCTCATCTGGAACCGTGATTCAAGGTCAACTTACCGTGTGTTGCTAAAAGGAGAAGCCGACAACAACTGGGAAGAAAGAATTACCAACGCAAATTCAATTGAGTTCCATGATCTTACTCCTTCAACGTCTTATAAAGTGAAAGTGCTTCCGGTTTATGAAAACGCAGACAGCTACGAATTCATCAGCAATCACTTCACTGATGAGATTCTTGGCGCAGGTTACAAACTTGAAAGCCCGCAAAATGAAGTGAACGTTACCACCTTGAATTTTTTCGATTTCACGCTGTATCCAAATCCAGCGATAAATACAACGACCGTATCCGTGAATGTCGGAGATAGAACGGAATCAGTTGACATATCACTTACAGATGTCAGCGGAAAACTCATAAAAGAATTCCATCACTTCAATGTTTCCGGTTCAAAGGAATTCAGTTTGCCGCTCGATGATCTTAACAATGGTATCTATCATGTAACGGTGAGAACCAACGAAACCTTTAAGATCCAAAAGCTAATCGTGCTGCAATAATTGATTCTTCGGTTTTATGCCTTCTTTTTAATTTAGGGTTTTAATTCACCATTAAAACCAATAACAATGGCACTCAGATTAGGGGACGTTGTCCCGAATTTCCAGGCAATGACCACCGAAGGTCAGATAGATTTTTACCAATGGATGGGCGATGGATGGACCGTTCTGTTTTCCCACCCAAAAGATTACACTCCTGTTTGCACTACCGAGCTCGGATATATGTCAAAGATCAAAAAGGAGTTTGAAAAGCGAGGTGTAAAAGTTATAGCAGTAAGCGTTGATCCAATCGAATCACATAAAGGCTGGATAAATGACATCAATGAAACTCAGAATACTAAGGTCAATTACCCGCTCATTGCCGATCCGGACAGAAAAGTGGCAACGCTTTACGACATGATCCATCCGAATGCCGCAGATAACCAGACGGTACGTTCCGTCTTTGTAATTGGACCCGATAAAAAAGTAAAATTGTCAATCACCTACCCTGCTTCAACGGGAAGGAATTTTGATGAACTGCTTCGCGTAATTGATTCACTTCAGCTTACCGCCAAGTATAGTGTGGCTACTCCGGTCAATTGGAAAAATGGAGAGGATTGCATCATTGTTCCGGCAGTTACCAATGAAGAGGCTGATAAGAAATTCCCAAAGGGATACAAGGTAATTAAGCCTTATCTGCGGGTGACTCCGCAACCTAATCTTTAAGATCTATCCAGACCGCTTGTGCCGAGGCGCAAAGCGCTCCGTTTTCCGTATAGATGGCCGTACCAGCAATATGCTTACGGCCATCATGCTTTATAGGCCATCCTATGACAACACATTTATCTCCGGGCTTTACCTGGTGATAAATTTGCGCAGTCATTTTGCCCAGCACGCTTTTCCGGGGAGTATCGGCTATAGCAAAATACCCCGGGCAATCAAGCGCTGCCCAATGAAATTCTTTTCGAACATTTCCATTTTCATCTACCAAGCTTGCATCCGGTATCCACGGGGCGGCAACTAAATTCTTGTCTTTTACTTTACCTGCAAAAATTCTTAGTGCATCACTGCCCCGTTTTGGCCCGCAAACAAAACATGTAGGAAAAACATGTGTATCTGCAGCAATAAAATTTTTAGATGCCCTTTTTGCCGTTTCAAAGTCAGGAGCTACAGGCACATCTATGTGAAGATTTCCCGGTATAGATTCTGCAATCAGTATATCACCATCAAGCAATTGTATTTTTTCATCCAGATCAATAATGGTCAGGGACTTGTTCAGCGGTGGTGGTTTTCTTAAAGAAACCTCGGCCAAAAAATCTGCATGATTTGAAATAATCCCGCAAACATATCCGCCATTTCCGGATTCCGGTGGCCCGCAAAAACGCGGCTCAATGATCACGGTCTTTGACATTGAACAAGTTTAGTTATTCCAGGGATAAGATGAAATAATCGAAGGGCTCATTTGGCTAAAAAAAACTCCGGGAATTTCGGCTGAAGCATCATGGAACAACAAGTTTAACAAACCTGTAACTTATTGTTTATCAGATGGCTGCGATGCGAAATTAACCACCCGTTGTCAAACTAATATTATTCCGTCTCTTGCGTGCCTTTTTAGATGGGTTTTGCTCAAATTACCGCAGTAATTGCGATATATTACGTAGCCTTTTTGGCTTAGATAATGAGAAGGTTTATCCTGTACGCCATTTTATTACCATTTTTATTGTTGCATTGCAGGTTTGCTTTTTCACAATGTCCGGAAAGCACGATCCTGGTTCAGATCACAACGGACAATGCAGGTTCTGAAACAGGATGGGAAGTGGTGGATATCAATACCGGAGCCACCGTATATTCTGTTGGCGCTGGCAGCCTTTCATCCAGTACTAGTTATTCTCAAAATGTTTGTGTTAACGAAGATGGATGCTATTGGGTTCGCTTTACAGACACCGGAGGCAACGGAATATGTTGCGGAAATGGAAGCGGCAACTTCAGCGTTTCATTTGACGGTTCGGTGATTGAATCTGGCGGAAGCTTTAATTCAGTGGAATCAGTGATCGTGGGTGAGTGTGAGGAATTATGCGATCAGTCCATTGTTTTTGTTGAAATACTCACCGATAACAACGGCAGCCAAACCACCTGGCAACTTCAGAACACGCTTACGAATTCAGTTCTTACTTCCGGTGGACCGCTGAGTAATCAAACACACTACCTTGAGGCGGTTTGTACTGACGCTCTTGGATGTTACAGCTTCACGATTTTCGATAGCGGGAACAACGGATTATCCTCCCCTGGTTTTTACAAAGTCTATAACGGAAATAATACGGTCGTTGGAAGCGGAAGCGGAAACTTCGGTGCTTCATCTACTGTGTCAAGTGTGGGTAATTGTATTTATGGAAATTGCACTGACAGCATTCGTATCCAATTGCGAACGGATATTTATCCGGGACAAACCGGCTGGCAGGTAATTGACATGACCAGCAACACCGTGATTGCCGGGATTGACCCTGGAGATCTTTATCAAGCCAACACTACACACAACTGGCGGGTGTGTATTGCTGCCAACAGATGCTACTCGGTAGTTTTTCAGGACGAAGGCGAAAACGGAGTGTGCTGTTCTTTTGGAAACGGGAATTATTCTGTGAGAAGAAATGGCACCCTGATCCAATCCGGGGGGGCTTTTGGTGAAACGGAGGTGGTCGGTATGTTTGGAAATTGCTCCAATGCTTGTCCCGGGCAAGCTACTGTGACGGTGGTCATTAATCCTGATGCCTTCGGAAGCGAAACCACATGGGAGCTTATAAATCAAAGCACACTGGCTGTGGCAGCTTCAGGAGGACCCTATTCCGATGAAGATTATGATACGGATGAAATTTTCAGAACAAATGTCTGCGTAAATTCTGCCCAATGTTTCGTGCTTGCAGTTTATGATTCGCAGGGTGATGGAATGTGCTGCTCATTTGGTACTGGCTACTACGCTGTTTATTACAACAACAGCCAGGTAGGTAGCGGTGGAAGTTTTGAGTTTGTGGACTATGTCATGGGCATTGGGAACAGCAGTTGCCCGAATCCGTCAATAGAAACCGATAATCTCACATACACACCAGCTGAGTTGGTTAGTGACATCCTGATGGGATCATGTGTTGAAGTAAGCAATGTAACTTATACAGGCTCTCCTCTTGCTATAGGATATTTTTCGAATGGTGATTTCGGAATATCTGAAGGACTGATCCTCACTACCGGCAACACGACAAATGCCGAAGGCCCAAATGACCAGACTGATGCTACCATCATTGCCAACACTGCCGGTGATGCTAATCTCAACTCTGCTGCCGGCATCACAAGTCTCGATGCCGCTGTGCTTCAATTTGATTTTGTTCCGTATAATAATGTTGTAAGTTTTAATTACGTTTTCGCATCAGAAGAATATCCTGAATATGTATGCTCGGCCAAAAATGATGCGTTCGCGTTTCTGATTTCCGGACCGGGCTTCACTCCAAATACAAATCTTTCACTGATTCCAAATACTGCAATACCAGTAGCCATTAACTCAGTCAATAGCGGATCTCCCGGCCTTTATAGCACTGGAAATTGTACAAGCCTGGCCTATTCTGCCTACTACGTTGACAACACCGGAGGATTTAATATGCAATACGATGCATACACAACCAAGCTAACTGCTACGGCAGACGTCACTCCCTGCCAAACCTACCATATGAAAATAGTGATCGGTGATGCTGATGACCGCTATTTGGACTCAGGCGTCTTTATCGAAGCTGAAAGTTTTACCGGTGGTGAAGACGTTACCGTGACTGCATATTCAACCATCGGCAATTCCAGCAT
>CAYOYI010000330.1:0-4956 GCA_964408105.1 uncultured Chitinophagaceae bacterium
AATCCAGTCATCACTTCATCAAAAATCAAAAGCGAGTTATTTTCATCGCACAGAATCCTAAGTCCATCAAGAAAGCCTTCCTTTGGCGGGATGCAACCCATGTTACCAGCCACCGGCTCAACAATTATTGCAGCTATCTCCTCCTTATGTGCGGTAAACAAATAAGACACCAACTCAAGGTCATTATACTTTGCGATAAGCGTGTCCCTGGTAATTGTTCTGGGAACACCGGGCACCTTCTGGATATCCAGCGTGCTGACCCCGCTTCCCGCTTTTACCAAAAACGGATCAGCATGTCCGTGATAACAACCTTCAAATTTGATGATCTTGTCTTTGCCGGTAAATGCCCGCGCCAGTCGGATTGCGCTCATGCAGGCTTCAGTCCCGGAATTCACCATTCGTACTTTATCTAATCCCGGGACCATTTGCTTAGTCAATTCTGCAAGTTTCACTTCGATTTCCGTGGGCGCACCAAACGAGGTTGATTTTGAAACGGCTTCCTTCAGCGCTTCTACTACTTTCGGATAAGCATGACCGAGTATCATGGGGCCCCACGAGCCCACATAATCAATATACTCATTGCCATCAGCATCACGAATGACAGCACCGTGTGCGGACTCAATGAACAGAGGTGTTCCACCGACTGCGTAAAATGAGCGAACCGGGGAATTCACTCCACCGGGGATATGAAGCCGAGCTCGCTGAAAAAGCTCTTGAGAGCGGGAAGCTGTCATAAATTATTTCTCACAGCGGGCTTTCAGTTGCTCATTCATCATAATGAAAGCCTGACGCGTATTCTTGTCCAGCATATTCTTGAAAAGCGGGATCAGAATTCCTTTGAAGACTTCCCGGTGAACCAAAGTTGAAGACCCGTCTTTGTTGTCGCTGATCTCAAAAATGTGCTCTCCATCAAAAAGGCCAGAAACCAAAAGCTTGCCCTGCCATCTGAATTCCTTATTGGGAATCACTTTGGTTATAGTTGGCTTGAAGGTCATCGTGCCTGAGCCCGGTTGTTCCATTTTTACAACAACCTTTTCGCCTACTTTCAAATTACCTTCAAGCGACTTCATCATCGGATTCCATTCCGGGAATTTTTTAAAGTCGGTGAGCACTGACCAAACTTTTTCGGGGTTGGCGTTTATTTTAATCTCTGTTCTTAATTCATTCATCTCTGATGTTTTAAAAAATCATACACAAAATACGTAGCTATCAAATCCGCACCCGCCCGCTTGATTGATGTAAGAATCTCCATCATTGCCTTTTCTTCATCCAGCCAGCCATTTTTTGCGGCAGCTTTCACCATCGAATACTCACCGGAAACGTGATACGCTGCAACAGGTATGTTCACTGCTGCCTTTACTTTTGAAACGACATCCAGATAAGCTAAGGCGGGTTTGACCATAACGATATCCGCCCCTTCTTCCACATCTGCCTGCGCTTCACGGATTGCTTCCCGCACATTGGCAAAATCCATTTGATAAGTTTTCTTATCGCCAAAGGCAGGGGCAGAATCCAGCACATCACGGAAGGGGCCGTAGAAACAAGAGGCGTATTTTGCCGAATAAGACATGATGCCGGTATCGTGAAACCCATTTTTCTCGAGCGCCTCACGAATCTTCAAAACCCTACCATCCATCATGTCGGAAGGTGCAATAAAATCCGCGCCTGCTTTGACATGTGACACCGACATTTCGGCAAGCGCTTTTATTGTTGAATCATTATCTATGCTTTTGCCCTTGACAATTCCGTCATGACCGTAAACCGAGTACGGATCAAGCGCTACATCTGTCATCACACATAATTCCGGCACCGCATTCTTTATAGCCTTTATAGCCGTTTGCATCAACCCTTTCGGATTTATCGATTCTTTTCCCGCGTTATCCTTTTTTTTATCGGGCACCTTTGCGAAAAGCAAAACGGCATTTACTCCATTCTCAAATAGAAACCTTGCCTCCTTCACCGCAAGATCAACCGAAAAGCGGTGATAACCGGGTAATGATGAAATTGTTTCTTTCTTATTCTTTCCCTCGATCACAAACAGCGGAACAATGAAATCATTAACAGACACGGTCGTCTCCGCAACCATTGTTCTGATAGTTTCTGTTCTTCTTAATCTTCTTCCTCTTGATAGTGGGAACATTATGCTTCAGGATTTTTGCTGTTGGCAAAATATTCCGTGACCTTCTCAAAAATAGATTCGATATCCGGCCTTGAGGCGATCAAGATATGATTCGAAGTCCAACGTTTTAATTCGTCAGCCGTGGTCCTTCCAATTGAAAAGCATGGAATTGAATCAATTTCTCTGTTCGCCTGAAAAAAACTTTTTACTGCACTCGGACTCATAAAAACGATTCCTTCAATTCCGTTTACCTCAACCTTATTTTTTAACAGTATAGTCGAATAAATCACCAACTCCTTCACAGCTACATTTTGCCTTCTCAGCCATTCGGGGAGATCCTCAAGATGATGCTCTGCACAAGGGAACAAAACGGTTTTAATGTTGCCATCCTTCAATATCAGGTCAGCAAGCTCAACTGCATCATTCTTTTTGGGGACAAACGGCTCCACGTCCAGAAGTTTCAGATGCCGTGCAGTTGAATCACCGACCGCAAAGAATTTTACTTTGGGCACTTGTATCTTTTCCTTCCAGATTATCTCGCTGAATGCTTTAACTGCATTTTGACTTGTAAAAGCAAGCGCGTCATAATCGGAAGCATTGATCTGTTCAATGATCTCAGGAGTATGAGGAAGAAATTCAATCCTGATCACGGGATTTACAACGACATCAAGGCCATGCTTTTTAGCAATGATCTCGGAAAGCTCATCCAATTCCCGTGTCACCAATATCTTAGGGGCATTCATAAGCTGACTTTCAAAATGGCCTCCGCACCTTTTTGCTTTGCAATTTCAGCAGCACGTTGTCCGATATTTTTTGCGTTAGATATTTCATCATTTAATTCAACTTCAATTTTTTCTTTCCCATCAGGGGTTAAAATTTCCCCCTTGAAAAACATCTTTCCGTTTTCAATCCATGCAAGTCCTCCAACAGCAGCTGAGCAACCTGCACCCAAAGAATGCAGAAACTGGCGCTCAACTGAAACCGATGCGAATGTAAGTTCGTGATTTATCCCCGAAAGCAACCGAATTATTTGATTATCATCTTTTCTCGCCACAATAGCGATAGCACCTTGTCCCGGAGCTGGAACCATCCAATCGAGCAGCTTATAATTTGGATTTAAATCCAGTCTTTTCAATCCTGCGAGAGCCAGTATCATTCCATCCCAATTGTTTTGTTGCAGCTTCTTCAAACGGGAATCTACGTTTCCCCTCACAGGGACAACATCATGATAAGGAAATTTATTCAACCACTGAGCCTTTCTTCTCACGCTCCCTGTTGCTACTATTGCCTTATATTTCTGATGCTTTAAGAAATCATTTTCCCGAAAAACGATTACATCACCTGAATTTTCTCTTTCAAGAACCGCGGCTAAAATCAAATCCGGATGCAACATCGTTGGAAGGTCTTTCAGCGAATGAACGCCAACATCCGCCCTTCCATCCAACACCGCATCATCAATTGCTTTTGTGAAAACCCCGGAGCCGCCTACATTGGGAACCGATCTTTCCTGCGACAAATCCCCTTTGGATTTTATAAAAACGAATGCGCCTTCTACGCCTTTTGCTACAAGTTTTGCGTTGACCAGTTCAGCTTGTTTAGCAGCAAGCGCACTCTCTCTTGTTGCAATTCGCAGCGAATGCTTTGTGCCCATTAAGCCGCAAGATTACGGGATTGTTTTTCTTTCTGGAAATGTCTGAGATATTTAAAAGTGAGGCCTTCTACAAATTTAGAATGCCCTTCGAATACATCCTTGTCAAGACCATTATCAAAGATAGAATCATGCAATTCCATTTTGATATCCTGTGCCAGTTGATACCGACTCAGCCATTCATAATATTCCGCAAGACCATGCCTTACATATTGATCAGCCAATTCAAAGTATTGGGTTTTTTCTTCGGAATCAGAATATCCAATCTGGTCAATATCAATAATATTTGCGTTCAATCCAGGCTCAACATTTCTTGGCATTGAAAGATCAACAAACGTTTTACCAGCGAGATCTACATTGCGAAGTAAAGATTCTGTCACGATAGGAAATTCCGAATTCGTTGCAACAACTATGACGTCTGCTTTTGCGATCTCGATGCGCAACTTTTCATATTCGGAATAATGTGTTCCTAATTCATCCGATACCTCTTCGGATTTAAATTGAGTCCGATTCATAAGGGTAATATTCTTCCCCGGAATAACTTTCAGCAAGCCTTTCAAAGCAAGCCTTCCTATTTTACCCAAGCCAACGACCAGAATTTTTGAATTTTCAGAGATCAGCTTTCTTTTAACAGCATATTTTATCGCAGCATTTGCTATCGAGTGAGTACCGGAATTATATCCTGATTCGGTTCTTACTTTTTTCCCGGTTGCAATTGCCGCTTCAATCAACCGGTTTAATTCCGGCTGAAGATTTGCCATAGCAAGCGATAGTTTGTGCGCTTCACGAATCTGTCCAACTATCTGCGCATCACCCGGTAATTGAGAATCAACTCCGGCTGCAACAGAGAAAATATGTTTCATGGCTTCTTGCCCATGCTTGATGTAGCCATATTGATAAAACGATGCAGGTTCATTTCCTGTCACCTCGCATAACGATGCAGCCAGGAGATGTGGATTATGCGTGTTGGCATAGATATCTATCCTGTTACAAGTTATTATTGGTATGATCGAAATAATCCCCTTATCCAGGGCAACCCTGAATAAGTGTAAAGTTTGCTCATTAGAAAGACTAAATTTTTCACGCGCGTTTAAAGGTGCTTTCCAATGGCTCAACCCGATAACGCACAAATTATTTATTCCGGAGTTGATCATTTCAAACTATTCAAACTGCTTTTTTCATTGGAGAA
>CAYOYI010000331.1:0-4955 GCA_964408105.1 uncultured Chitinophagaceae bacterium
CGAGATGACTGGAACGGCAAAAAATTAACGGTGATGAAATACAATGACACAAGCTGGGTGATGGTGGGCAGCGCGGGTTTTTCAGCAGGAGGAGTCGCTAATTATGCCTCCATTACTGTAGATGGCAGCGGTACTCTTTATGTGGTATATTCAGACGGTTGGGCTTGGGGGTATAAATATGAAACTTCCGATTCAATCATTACTTCTTCGACAACAGCAGGAGTTGATGTTTTATTTGAATTTTCAACTTATCCCAACCCGACCAGTAACACACTAACTGTCAAAAGCCAATCTCAACTTTTGAATGCCACTATAAAACTGATAGACCTCCAGGGAAGAGTCATTTTGGAACAACCTCATCTCCCCGACAACCAATTTACTATACATACAGCCGAACTTTCTCAAGGCATCTATATCGTTGAGCTAAAAACGGAGGATTCCATCATCAGAAAAAAGATTGTAAAGAATTAAATCTCATTAAGAGTTTTTGTGAGCTATGTGCCCGCCTATATCTACAACAAAGTTCCCCACGTTTCTTAACAGCTTCGCTAAAAGTCAACATGAACGATGAAAATCGGTTAAGAAGATTACTACTGATAAAGTAGTTTGTCTATCCAGATAGTTTATTTATAAAATCAATCTACTTTCACCCTCAATCCCTCCGAATGTGAAGCGAACTCAGGCGCATACATGCATTGGATCGTTGTGATGCCGTTTGAAAAATCTCCCTTCTGAGCAACGCGCAGCGAATATTCAAAAACGTAAGTGCCTTTGGGGAGCCAGTCGAAAAAGAAGTTTGTCGCAGCATCGCGCGTGCTCTCGTAATATCCGAGGCCGCCCTGCCACCGATAGCCGGACAAGACGTTTGTTGGTTCAAAACCTGCTGCCCGCATATCTTTCATATGCACAAACTCCATATCTCGATCAACCCGAAGCTCTATCCTCACTTTTATCAAATCTCCGATCTGCAATTTTGTTTTGTCACTTATTGGCTTAATGACCGGACCTTTATCAGAATTTTCCTGAAGGAATAATTGCTTCCTCAATTTCAAAGGAGTTTCATGCGCAGTGATCTTGTCGAGTTGTTCAAAATACTGCCAGTACATTGCACCCCAGCCAATACCACTACCCTCTTTGCTCACGGTGACATTTCCCATTGCTGGTTTTATTTCCGCTTTATCCCATGAAGTTTTAAAATAGCCGGTGCCTGCTTCAACTGACACTCCGAGTTTTGCAGGTTCTATCTTCTCTCCACCAACTGTGATCTCGACAAGTTTGGAATCCTCAAGCCATTTTGTTCCTTCCAGTAGCAGCGCATAACAAGCATCGGCTGTAGCTTTGGTTGTACCCCAATCCTGCACCTGCTTTTGCTTCAGCAACCAGACGCGCATTTCATTCACTGCTACAGTGTCTCCGGTAACTTCTTTGAATGCTTCAACCAAAAGCGACTGCGTTTCAATTGGCGCTTGGTACCAATAGTATCCGCCAGTATTATCTTTCCAATACATTCCCATTTCTTCGTTGCTCAGTGATTTTTCTTTCAGCGATCTGATAATTTTTTGAGCCGATTCCTTCTTCCCTTGGCGCTTTAAGGCCAGTGACAACATGCCCTGCGAATAAATGTTCTTGTCCAGCCAGTATTTCTCACCCTGTCCGAGGTAATATTTGAATGCTTCATTTTGCGCAGGTGAGAAAGCTATTTCAGGAAAAATTGTCCTTGCGTACAGATACTGAATTTCATGATAGCCCAAATTATCCTGATTCAGCAAATCACGTTTCTTCAAATATTCGTAATCTTCAATAATCCGTTCATCCAAATAGCGGACTGCATTTTTAAGCATATTCCAAATCTTCAAATCCTCCTTCGCACTGATCACTTTAATATTCTGTAACCGCCCGATACCTGTAACAATGTATTGTGTGATGTAACGATTATCCGGCATTCCTTTGAACCACGGCCATCCACCGTTTGGAGCCTGCGCATCGCTTAGTTTTTTAATGGTATTCTGCTTTTCTACTGCCATCCTGTTCAGATCGAACAACAACGCAACCCGCCTTTTCTTTTCTGTTTCATCTTGAGCATCGAGCACCCATGGCGTTTCTTCCAACAGCAGAGATTTCAATTCCTGGTTTTTTTCAAGATTCGACAGCAGCGCATCGGGGTTTACATTTTTCCATGTTTCAAAAACCTGCTTGATACGAGGATTGGAATTTGCAATACTGCCGGCTATTGCATTTGCGTAAAAACGATTAAAAACCTGTTCAGAACAATCATAGGGATATTCCATCAAATAAGGCAGAGCCTGTATTGCGTACCAGGCAGGATTGGAAGTGAATTCCAGCGTGAGTTTTTGATGCGTCAACGTTTTCGACTGACCGGCTTTGAGGAGCTTGTCGAACGTGAACTTTTTAGTTTGTCCGCCACGTACATTCAAAGGCAATGTTTCCGTAACCAGCATTCTATTCGTCAAAACGGGTAAAGTACTTTCCTCACCATCTGTGAAATTTTCTGCGGAAGCAAGCACACGATATACAACCGCTGAAATTCCTTCAGGAATTTTCAGATTCCAACTAACACCTGTACTCTGACCTTTTTTCACCGTGAAGAGAACTTCGTTGGGAGTATTGCCAAATTCATTGTCCACCGGCCTCATCGTCAGGGCATCGAACAAAAGCAACTTTGCTTTCCCTGATAAATTATTTTCCGCCAGGTTGGAAATTTTTGCCGGGAAAGTAATCTTATCATTCTCTCGGAAAAATCGCGGAGGATTCGGCATCACCATCAGCTCTTTTTGGGTAACGGTTTCCTTTGTGATAAATCCGAGCTTCAGATCCTGTGTATGTGCAAAGCCCATGAATTTCCAGCGTGTAAGCGCTTCGGGTGCAGTGAAAGAGAAGATGATATTACCCTCTTCATCTGTTTTGAGATCAGGATAGAAAAATGCAGTTTCCTGGAGGTTTTTTCGGGCGGAGATAGGCGCTGATTCCGATGCTGGTTCCGTTTTTTCATCTTCATTCACAACTTCTGCCAGATCTGCTTCATCAAAACTTGGTGCATTAGCGGCCCGGCTTTTGGACTTTTTACCCTCAGTTATTGTAACAGCAGATACGTCCATTGCCATTTCAGCGGCTACCTCACCGCCCTTGTAACGATAATCTCCATAACCCCAACCATAGGTTTGCGAATCAAAGTAACTCAGCAAAAACCAGTTCAACCTGTCATAGCGTTGTGACTGAAATTGAAATTTATTTTTATTCCAGTACTCCGCATATACATTAGCCACGACTGCATTAAAAGTGTTGCCGCTCCAGTTTTTTCCATAATAATTATTGGTGTGGTAAATCGAGAAGCCCCAGTTATGAGGCACAAACGCATCCAATGACGCATCATACATTCCGGCAAGCATTTCAGCCGCAGCCTTTTCTCCATTTGGCCCGCTTATTTTCAATCGCCATTCTTCCTTTTGACCTGGTGCAAGCTTATCCCTGAATGTAGTTGTTTCGACATTCAACTCTTTATTGCTAAATGGCACTTCTATCACCGTAAAGTTGCTGTAACATCTACCGTGTTTTGTATAAACCAAGTTCACAGCAATATTCCCGCGATGTGCTTCCTCAATAGGTATTTCGAGAGTCCTGACTTCATCATTCAGGCTCAACCATTGCTTGCTGACAATTTTATCTTTCATCAAAACTTCATATAGCACCTTAACATCTTTAGCCGATGAGCCGATGAGAAGTTTTGCCTTCTCACCCGGCTCGCCTGATTTCTTCACTTCATAAAACCATGATAGTGTTTTGTAGGGAACAGCTTTGGAAGCCGGATTGAAGACCGTGAAATATTTTTCAGTTTTCACTTCCGAGCCGAATTTGTCCTTCGTTTGTAAATCCACTAGGTACTTCCCCGGAGTCCACTTCTCCAAATCCTTCAAAACAAAATCTCCTGATTCCTTTGTGTCAAATTCTGATTCCAAAACTTTTTCTTCTCTTTTCCAATTTTTGAACTGACTTTCATCTTTAAAAACATCCAACGGAAAATTCTTTACAAACTCATTCTTCGATAGGATGGTAGTATCGGGTTCATTCCAAAGACGCTCTCTTAGCAACCTGTCAGGCTCTTTTAATTTATAGATAGCGATCTTCCCCTTTGCGCTTTCGGGCTGGCCGCTGAGATTTTTCGTAGCGATTTGAAGCGTATCCGGTTTATCCGTGAACACAACGTCATCTAATCTGATGTCAGCCTGCAAAGCAATATAACCTACACTAGCCGTTGTCTGACTGCTTTGAGTTTCTCCGTTCACATCCGTCACATCCGCATAAACGGTATAGTTAAAGACCGGAGATTGCTCTTTCGGGATTGAAGCATCCGGAATTGCTTTGAAATCAATTTTGAAATTTCCACTCTCATCAGTCATGGTCACCCCGTTGGCGATTTCCATGCTCTCGCCCACCGGCCAGGAGGTTTTGTAATACCAATCCCAGAAGGGGAAGGTAGCTTTCCGCTCCACACGGTATTGCACCGGCACATTGGAGAGGTTTGCCCCGGCATAACTAACTGCTGACCCTTCAACAGCCACGGAATCATTCAGCCTGAAACTGCCCGTTACAGGTTTGAAAGTCACTTCAAACTTTGGACGCTTGTAATCTTCAACCCGGAAATATTTACTTCCGCTTTCACACTTCATGGTAAAATTTCCGTTAAGCAATCCCTGCGGCAATGTGAAAGTGCCATTAAAAGTCCCGAATTCATTGGTTGTTAACTTCAGGTCACTAACCTTTTGATAATTCACGTCCACCAATTCTACTGTAACAGAAAAATTTTTTCTGATCTCGTTTTTCTCACCATCGGTCTGAATCACCAGCCCTTTGAAATAAACTGTTTGTCCCGGACGGTAAATCGCACGGTCAAGAAAGAAAAATGTTTTCGTGTGAAATTCCCTCGAAGTCTGTGACCT
>CAYOYI010000332.1:0-4938 GCA_964408105.1 uncultured Chitinophagaceae bacterium
GAACAAAACGATTCCGGTTTATTACGGTTTTGATAATTCTGTTCAGGGCGGTATTCTCGGTTGGGGCTTCACTGGCCTGATGACAAACGGAACTGATTACATGAATTTGTTTGACCCGGATAAAATGACAGTCGGTGGAGCGGCATTTAAATTTACCGTTGAAGAAGTTCCATCCGGAGATCCTTATCAGGGTTTGAATAGCCAGGAATATGCTTTTCAATTTGGGGTTAATGTGTCACAAAACCAATCGTTTGTCGTGTCGTCACGGGTGATGGGGCCTTTTGCCGGAGTGAGTGTTAGCGGGCAGCGCTCGATGGGCATGTTCATGGGTACGGGTGATCAGGATAATTATCTGAAAATGGTTATAGCTGCGAACAGTGGCGCAGGCGGAATTGAAGTTTTAAATGAAATTGGTGGTACTGCCTCCGGCAATATGTATGGCGAGCCCGTGCTGAATACCAGCTTTGTTGATCTGTTTTTTTATGTTGAAAAATCAACAAATACGGTTCAGCCTAAATATTCCATCAATGGTGGAAGTGAAATATCCCTGGGTTCTCCCGTTGTTGTTCCGGCTAACTGGCTGAGCAATGTGTTGGCAGTTGGATTTCTTGCCACATCAATAAATTCAGGAGCAACCTTTCCCGCTACCTGGGATTATATTCAGGTATCGGCCGGACCTGGCGCTCCTCCTGATTGTGCAGGAGTACCCGGAGGTGCCGCATTTCTTGATGATTGCAATATGTGCTCAGGCGGAACCAGCGGTCATGTGGCAAATTCTGATAAGGACGGTTGCGGATTGTGTTTTGGAGATGGCTCCACATGTCAGGGTCCGTGCGTAGCAAATGAGGTCGTTTCATTTACGCTGGTACATGCCGGTACTGCCGGTGATATTGGTCAGCTCACTGACGGGATGACCATTAATCTTGCGACAATAGGGTCTTTCAGCATTCGGGCGAATACCTGCAATAATCAGAATGTTGGCAGCGTAAAATTCACTTTAAACGGTTCGGCAATTAAAACAGAATCAGCAGCGCCTTACGCGATTGCAGGCGATAACAATGGAAATTATTTTGGGTGGACAGTTTCAACAGGTTCAAAAACGCTGATAGGTACGCCTTACTCCGGCAGTGGAGGCTCGGGCACGGCTGGAGTAAGTGAAACCGTAAACTTCACTGTCATCAATCAGCAAACCACAGTTCCTGATTGTGCCGGAGTTCCCGGAGGAGCCGCCTTTTATGATGATTGTAATATGTGCTCGGGAGGAACTTCAGGACATGTTGCCAATTCGGATAAAGATGCCTGCGGGATATGCTTTGGTGACGGATCATCGTGTCAGGGTTCATGCGTTCCTAACGAGGTAGTATCGTTCACTTTGGTGCAAGCCGGTACTTCAGGCGATATTGTCCCGCTGACGAATGGAATGACAATTAACCTGGCAACCATTGGTTCGTTTAGCATCAGGGCCAATACTTGTAATAATCAAAATGTAGGCAGCGTAAAATTTAATTTAAACGGTGCCGATGTTAAAACAGAATCAGCAGCGCCTTACGCGATTGCGGGCGATAATAACGGGAATTATTTTGCGTGGACTACGTCAACCGGTGTTAAAACGCTGATCGGAACTCCTTATACCGGAAGTGGCGGATCGGGCTCGGCCGGAATAAGTGAAACCGTAAACTTCACGGTGATAAATCAGCAAAGCACAACTCCGGACTGCAACGGAGTTCCCGGAGGGGCTGCGTTTTATGATGATTGCAATGTCTGCTCCGGTGGAAATACAGGCCATGTTGCCAATTCAGACAAAGATGCCTGTGGTGTTTGCTTTGGTGATGGTTCGTCATGCGGTGGCCTATGTCAGCCATTGGAGGTTACACAATTCATGCTGGTTCATGCCGGAACGGCCGGTGATATCGGCTTGCTTACCGAGGGGATGACCATATATCTCGGATCAATAGGGAATTTCAGCTTACGTGCGGATGTTTGCTCTTCTTCAAGTGTGAAGAGCGTAAAGTTCAACCTCAACGGATCAAATATAAAAACAGAAAGCGCGGCTCCCTATGCGATCAATGGTGACAGCCCTGCAGGAAATTACAATAATTGGGCTCTATCCGCAGGAAGTTACACGCTTATCGCAACGCCTTATAGTGGTTCGGGAGGTTCGGGAACTGCCGGCATTGCGCTTACCCGGCATTTTACGGTCGCTAATGGTTCAGCTAAAAAGGACATGCCCGTTGTTGCCGATACAGATGACGTGCAACTGAAAATTTATCCCAATCCCAATACGGGACAATTCTTGCTGGAGTATGAAATGAAAGAGAAAGATGATTTGAGTCTTGTAATCTACAATCCGCTCGGACAGGTTGTTTATCAAATTCAAAAGAGCGGATTTGAAGGAGAGTTAAAAGAACAAATCACCCTCGATAAGGAATCGTCTGGTATTTACTTTCTGAGATTAAATGCCGGAAATAAATCCCTTAATGAGAAGATAGTTGTTAGAAACTGACGGGTAATCTTTAGGAATCATTCCAGGATCACCTTTTTGATAATGGAAGTTCTGTCTCCGGATATCCTGATCATGTAAAACCCTTTCGGAAATTCCGAAATATCAAGAGGGAATTTTTTATCCGTGGCCTTTGCGATTGGCAAGCTCCGGAGCACTTTGCCCGAGATATTTAAAATTTCAAGTTGCAGATTCTGTTTTTGCTTAAGGTTTATTTCAACTTGCAGATTTCCACCCGTAGGATTGGGGTAAATTTTAATGTTTTCATCAGTGGAAGAATTGCCGATTCCCGTTACCGATAAATCAATTCGAATATTATCGAGATAAATTTTATTACCGTAGTCAGAGTAGTTCTCAAACTTAAATTTTACCTTATAATGACCGGCAAGGTGAGATAAAGCCGCCCAATCTTCCCTCCATTCGCTTTCCTGAGGAACGAAAGCGGCAGTTTGATCAGGGGCTGTTGCCAAAGTTGCCCCGCCATTTGCATAGATTCTTGTCCAGGAGTTGCCGCAATCAAGCGAATAGTAAATGATCAGTGAATCGGTTGATGCTAACCTTTGGGCATATGCGACCTTAAATGTCAGATAAGGATAGAGAGTAGTTCTAAAATCATATTCGGGGGTGATTAAGCCATCACGCCTGCCTGAAGGATTGGTTCCTGTATTGGAAAAGTTATCGAACACAATCGAGCCTGAGCTCCCTCCTTGTCCGGTACTGGTGTCAATGATCCAGGTTCGGTCTCCGTCAGGGTTTTCAATTTCCCATAAATTAGGAAGTATGCCGGAGTCAAAACCTTCGGAAGCGGGCATAGGGTTGCCAATACCGATAGAAACGATATTGAAATTGATGTCTGCGCCATCATTAGAAGAGTTTTGATCATTACTGCCATTTAAGCCGCTGATGTATATGGAAATGTCATGCGCTCCGAATGACAGGTTCTGAGTGGGCAGTTGGATTATGTCCCTGCCGTAAGTAGGAATCCATCCGTTCCATTGATATTGTTTCAGAATACCGCCATCAATTTGGTAGCTGAAGGTCACGTTGGAAACCGGGGCTCCTCCAATATTCCATACTTCCACAGTAGGAACAACATTTTCTACACAAATTTCAGATGTGGGATAAATGAGCTTTGTAATTGCAAGATCGCGTTCGTTTGCCGTTGTTGGCGTACAGCCGCTTGATGACAAAATAGAGGTTCTCATAGTCTGCAGAAGCAAGCTTGCTCTCGCTTTCTGGCCGATTGTAAACATTCCGGAGCAGCCGTCATCAGTGTAATCCATATAGTTCATGAACATGTCTCCATTTGGACCGTTGTTGCACGAGATTTTTGGAAAAGTAGGACAACCGTAATTCTCCGAAGCTTGTACGGGTGTATCATTCACATCGTCATCCTGATTGCAGGCACCGCTATCATCTCCCCAAACATGGAATAATCCAAGCCAGTGACCCACCTCATGCGTGGTAGTTTTTCCGTGCTCATGGCCAGCGAGCAAATTTCCTGTTGTGCCGAAAGCTTTGTAATCCACGATAATTCCATTGATGCTGTCCGCATCCCAGGGAAATTTTGCGTAACCCAGCGTGCCGGAACTGGTGCCTCCGATTCTCATTACCCAGATATTGAGGTAAGTATCGGGATCCCATATAGTAGAGGGTTTGAAGGCATCGGCTTGAGTGAGATTCCAAATGTTTCTGCCGCCATTGATACGTTGAATTCCTGTTGCAGGATAGCCCTGAGGGTCCCGGGCGGCAAGACAAAATTCGATTTGAAAATCAGCGATAAGCGACTGAAAAGCTGGAGGAACGTTTGCACTGTTCGGATCAAGTTTCTGAAAATCGTTGTTCAAAACCTCGATTTGCGAACGTATCTGGTCATCGGTGATATTTTCTTCAACGCCAAGCGCATCACCATTATGCACCACATGAACTACCACAGGAATGGTAACCAGGGCCTGCGGACCCTTCATGCCCGATGATTGCCACTGTGCAAGGTTTTGTTTTATCTGTCGGTATCGTTCAGCGTATTCCGGGTCGCTTTGTAACTGCTCCCGGAATTTTGTATCCGCTGCGCACCAATTGGTATTTTGGGCTTGTAATTGTGAGTTAGCCGAAAAAACGATCAGACCCCAAATTGCAGCACACGTTATGTGCTGAATAATCATCATTCCTTTCATTGAACCAGTTGAAGATTTTAGTGCTTAAAAATTAGTTTTTTGGTAATGACGCTGTGAGAAGCGCTCAGGCGTACAAAGTAAACGCCTTCCGGGTATTCTTTCAGAGAAACTTTTACAACAAAAGTGTTTTGCGGGCTGTGCTCATAAATGATTGCGCCAAGAGCATTGTAAATTGATATTTTTACTTCCGTAATATCTCCACTTAGGTCAACGACAAATTCACCATTACCCGGATTAGGATATATGCTGAAAGTAAAATTTTCA
>CAYOYI010000333.1:0-4928 GCA_964408105.1 uncultured Chitinophagaceae bacterium
CCTTTTGCGTATATCGCCTACCAACCCTATGAATTCCGCGTCCCTGGAACCGAAATCCCTGAGCATCGCTTTCTTGACCGTTCGGCTTGTAGTAAGTGGACCCGGAGTAAAGAGGAGTTTATCCATAAATTTTTCAGGACTGCTGATTGAGGCGCAAATGTAAAAAAGAAAAATTGAGGCTAAGGTTAACTACTTCATAGGTTAGATGACATTTTGCTCATTTTACAATTTCTTCTCCCGAGTACTCGGTGGAAGTCTATGCGTGGAATTGTGCTAACGCGGAAGGGGTTACGCTTATCAAAAAGAACCCTCTGTCCTTCGGACATCTCCCCTGTCAGGGGAGAGAAACGGGGTCATTTAATTGCCCCGAAAGATGAGCAGCAGCCATTGTTTTTAACTTGCCAATATCAGTTACTGGTATGTGCTCTTCTTTGGCAAGTTCATCCCACTTGCGCATTTTGATGCTGAGAGAAAAAAGAGGATCGTTCTCAAAAATGGTTGCTTCACCGGCATTCATCTTTCCACCCTGATACTCCAAGGTCTTTTTGCTTGCAACAGAAAGTTTATCATAATACTCGGGATGCTTAAACGTAAGATATCGTTTGGCCTGAACGTGATTCTCTACCAGCTTTGCGATATTCTCAGAAAAGCCTTTTTTACGCAGGTAGTCTGCACCTATCTTCTCATGACTTTTTACGCCATATCCACCCATGCTTTCCTGGTTTTCCATTACGCAGATATGTCCGATGTCATGAAAAAAGGCTGCAAGCTGCACCTCGTCATCATACCCTTCCTTCTGTGCCAGCTCTGCCGACTGTGACATGTGTTCGATCTGTGAGATCGATTCCCCGATATAATCGGCCGATCCATGCTTTTCGTACAAAGCAAAAATCTCATCCACAATTTTTTCAATTGTGCTCATGGGATAAAGATAACTGAAAAGCAAAATGTCATTTATTTAATTTCGCCCCATGCCTGACTTTGCGCCCAAGGTTTCAATTATCACCGTCTGCTTCAATGCTGAAAAATACATTGAACGAACGATTGAAAGCGTCATTTCACAAACCTACCCGAACATTGAATACGTCATCATTGACGGAAAATCAAAAGACAGAACTGTTGAGATCATTAAAAAATACGAGCAAAAAATTTTGTACTGGGTAAGCGAAAAAGACAAGAGCCTTTATGATGCCATGAATAAAGGTTTAAAAGCTGCAACCGGTGACTATGTCTGGTTTGTAAATGCCGGTGACCGTATTCACAATTCAAAAACGTTGCAGCAAATCATTGATTCAAGCAATAATGAAGATTTCATTTATGGTGATGTGATCAGGGTTGACGAAAGTGGAAATGAACGCAAGTGGTATAAAAAAACTCCCGGTCAGGGAAAATTATCCGCCCGCAGTTTCCTGAATGGTATGGTGGTATGCCATCAAAGCATGATCGTGAAAAGAACACTGGCTCCTGGATTTGATCTCAACTGGAAGTTGGCTAATGATATTGATTGGTCAATCAGCGTTTTGAAACAATGCAAGACAACCCGATTTGTTGATATCCCTTTTTGCTACTTCCTTGAAGGAGGTTTTTCAGCCCACAACCGATGGACAGCTGTTTCAGAGCGGTTTATAATCACTAAAAATCACTTTGGAATTGTGCCGGCTGTATTGGAACAATTCAAGGTTATCTGGCAGGTAATGAAACGTGGAGGAGTTTCCTAAGAAAGATTAACTAAGAGAAAATTCTTTGAAGTTGTCTGATCTCTTCAATTTTCTCCACCAGCGCATCCTCTTTGTAAACATCAATCAAATTTTCCAAAAGCAAATTAATGATGACCTTGTTATCGCACGGCACGAAATCTGACGGCTCAGCCTTCTCGCCAATTTTGTGAAGCTCTGTGAGTAGTTCATTCCGGCTGAAAATCGCACCGCGATTCAAAGGATTGATGAAGAACAACATTTTGCCCCTTACATCTTCGTCAGGAGCATGGAGGTTGACAGGCTCCTTGGCATAGGCAAGGATAAATCTCCCCGGCAGATTTACACCATAGATTGGCATGTCAAGATCATGGCCGACAATCAGGTAAAGAATGCCGAGCATCAACCCGTTCCCGCACTTATTCTCAAGCGTTTTATGAATGAAGTAATTATGAGAAGATGCCTTGGGTGAAAACTCCAGTATGGTGTAAAAAACGTGATTGAAAATATTGATCTGCTCAAGCGGAGTAAGATGATGGCTCAGTTCAAGCCAGATCGTCCGCTTTACGCGATCGAGATTATCTTTTAGCTTTTTAATGTCAAGATTGGGATACTGATAACGTGCTACCAGGCAGGCGCCATCAAAGAGATTGTCAGAATTATTGTCAGCCCAATATTGAAAATCGTTGGAGAGCGCATCAAAATGTATCTTGTGAATGATATTCTCAATCCGCTCCTGTATAACAGGATCAAACGAACCTTCCCACGCATTTTCCAGCGAGGGAATTATTTTAGAACCATAGGACAACAACTTGCCGGATACATGGCTGAATATCTCCTTGTCGGGGTCATCCAGCAAAGCGATCAGTGCCGATAGTTCTTTGTTTTCCATTTATTTGCGAACGGTTTTTCTTTTGCCGCGTTTTTTTGATTCCGGTGTTGTCGCAATGATCTCCTGACATTCTTCTAACGTTAGTTTATACGGGTCTTTGTCTTTGGGTATCTTGAAATTTTTATCTCCCGCCTTAATATATGGCCCAAATCTTCCTTTCAGAACATGGATATCCTGCTCGGTAAAATTTTGAATGTTCTTCTCTGCATCAAACTTTCGCTTATTCTCAATCAAAGTGATCGCCTCATCCAAACCGATTTCATAAACGTCAAAATCCTTAGGGATGGAAACAAATTTCCCGTCATGTCTGATATAAGGTCCGAATCGTCCGATTGCTGCAACAACTTCTTTCTCCTCATATTCACCGAGAGTTCTCGGCAACTTGAATAGTTGAAGCGCTTCCTCCAGCGTTATCGTTTCGAGCGATTGATTTACCCTTAGTCTTGCGTAACGGGGCTTTTCTTCATCATCCGGCTTCCCGATCTGCGCCATCGGACCGTATTTGCCGATGCGAACGAGGACAGGTCTCCCGCTTGCAGGATCAGTACCGAGTTCCCTTTCGCCAGAAGCGCGCTCGGCATTTTCAGCGGTATGTTCAACTAATTGGTGAAATGGTTTGTAGAATTCATCAATCATATCTATCCATTCCATCTGGCCATTGGCTATTTCATCAAATTCCTCTTCGATGCGCGCTGTGAAGTTGTAGTCCATCACATTCTCGAAGTTTGCCCCGAGAAAATCATTTACAACTGCACCAACATCCGTTGGAAACAATTTAGATTTTTCCGCTCCGGTTATCTCTGTCTCGGTGGTTTTGGAAATATCATTTCCGCTAAGTGTAATTACGGTATATGGACGCTCTACACCTTCTCTTTCCCTTTTCTCCACGTATCCGCGCTTTTGTACGGTGCTGATCGTTGGCGCATAAGTCGAAGGGCGGCCTATTCCAAGCTCTTCTAATTTCTTTACCAATGAAGCTTCATTATATCTTGGAGGCGCCTTGGTAAATCTTTGTCTGGCAACCATCTCCTGCAGGTCAAGCATTTGCCCGACTTTCAAAGGAGGCAAGATACCGCTGATCTCCTCATCGCCCTCCTCATCATTTGATTCAATATAGAGTTTCAGAAATCCATCAAACAACAAAACCTCCCCTTGTGCAACAAGCTCCTCCTGATTTTTCGAAATATCAATCTTCACCGTTGTCTTTTCTAAACGGGCATCACTCATTTGTGAAGCCATTGCTCTTTTCCAGATCAACTCATAAAGACGCTGATCATCGCGTTCCCCTTCAATCTCCTTTCTTTCAAAGGAAGTTGGGCGAATGCCTTCGTGAGCTTCCTGCGCGCTTCTCGATTTGGTTTTATACTGTCTCGGCTCCGAATACTGATCGCCAAAAGATTTTTTTATTTCTGATGCCGCTTCATCAATTGCGGTTTGTGATAGGTTCACGGAGTCAGTACGCATGTACGTGATATAACCCGCTTCATAAAGTTTCTGAGCGATCATCATCGTCTTTATCACCGAGAAACTAAGCTTGCGGCTTGCTTCCTGCTGCATCGTTGAGGTGGTAAATGGCGCAGACGGTGATTTCTTGGAAGGCTTTGTTTGAATGTCCTTGATGGTGAATGCAGCTCCGTTTGCTTCCTCCAAAAATTTTATTGCATCCTGCTCATCGGAAAGCTTTTTAGGAGCCTCTGCTTTCAGCTTCGATACCTTTCCGTCATCCTTTACATTAAATAAAGCATTCACCTTGAAGGATGATACCGCTGTAAATGCATTGATCTCTCTTTCCCGCTCAACGATCAATCGAACTGCAACGGACTGCACTCTGCCGGCAGACAGATTTGTGCGAATCTTTCTCCAAAGAACCGGGGAAAGCTCAAAACCGACTAACCGATCGAGCACTCTTCTTGCCTGCTGGGCATTGACCAGGTTCAAGTCAATTCTCCTCGGATTTTTCACGGCCTCTTGTATTGCAGGCTTGGTGATCTCATGAAATACTATACGCTTTGCCTTTTCTGGATCTAACCCCAGCACTTCACATAGATGCCAACTGATCGCTTCACCTTCGCGGTCTTCGTCAGTTGCGAGCCAGATTTCTTCCGCATCCTTGGCAAGTTTTTTCAGTTGCTTAACTACTTCCGATTTTCCTTCAGGAATTGCATAAGTCGGCTCGTAATTTTTTGACACGTCAATACCCATCCCTTCCTTCACAAGATCACGGATGTGCCCATTGCTTGACGCAACCTTGAAATCCTTCCCAAGGTATTTTTCAATCGTTTTAGCCTTCGCTGGAGACTCCACTATCAATAGCTTTTGCGCCATAACATTCCATGCTTTAA
>CAYOYI010000334.1:0-4924 GCA_964408105.1 uncultured Chitinophagaceae bacterium
TCGGAAATTGACATCAGGGCAAAACCGTATGAGTACATGTATCTGCCCGATTATGTTCAACTCGCATTTAAAAATGCCCGGATTGAAAATGGAGATACATCTATTCCGCTTGTGAAAAAATCAGGGATAATCTATGAAGCCGTGC
The DNA here is from genome assembly GCA_964408105.1 of uncultured Chitinophagaceae bacterium. Taxonomy (GTDB): domain Bacteria; phylum Bacteroidota; class Bacteroidia; order Chitinophagales; family CAIOSU01; genus BPHB01. Next base: position 146 of record CAYOYI010000334.1, read on the forward strand.
AGGAAGATCAACAAAAGCTCTGGCTGACCCCATTGAATTTATTTTGGGCGTTGTTTGCGTTGTATTTTTTGTTTACTGCTGTTGGATTCAAAAAGAAAAGGCTCTATGCAGGAGCAGACATATTATTCTTTGGACTGATCGGCTTTCTCGGGATAAATCTTGCATTCATTTCCTTCTTCACCGATCATCATGCTTCACGTAACTACAACCTGCTATGGGCATTTCCGCTCCATTTTGTCTTCGCATTCATTCTGCCTTTCCGGAAAAAAATCGGATCGTTGAAATTTTATTACCTGTTCACTTCAATTCTTACTGCGGTTACCTTGATTGGTTGTTTAACGTTTATTCCCCAAAAAATTCATTACGCAACCTATCCACTCATGCTGATTCTGATTATGCGGGGTATCTACGGATATTACCATTTGAAAACGCTGAAGATATAACAAGCAAGTCTTAGAACGCCCCCCTGAAAACTTTTTAACTTTGCCCTCCTTGCGGCAATGAGAATCCTCGGTCTTGTATTCATTCTTATCATTTCAGTCACCTGCTCTGCTCAAGGTATTCTTGAAGGCTATATAAAGGAATCCCTCGAAAGCAATCTTGCCTTACAGCAAAAAGTATTTTCTTACAAGGCCAGCATCAATGCGCTGAAAGAAGCGCGAAGGATGTTTCTGCCTAATATTTCAATTGAAGCCCGTTACAGCGGGTCGAGTGGGGGCAGGGTGGATGAATATGACATTGGAGAGATCATCAATCCAATTCACAAAAAGCTGAACGAACTTGACGCTAACAGCAATTTTGACGAGGATGTTGATCCGCTGAGAATTAGATTCCTTCGCCCAACAGAGCAGGAAACAAAAGTCAGGCTCGTACAGCCAATCTATCAGGCGGAAGCCTTCATCGGAAAGAGAATTCAATCTGACATGGTGGAGATAAAAAAAGCGGAGGTGGAAGCCTACAAGCGTGAACTGGTTGCAGAAGTTAAAACGGCCTATTTCAGATACCTTATAGCCACAGAAGCTTTGAAAGTTTTCGATCAGGCAGAAAAGCAATTGGATGCAAATCTGAGAACCGCACAGAGCTTGGTCAAGAACGGCAAAGCTACTGGGAACGTAACCTATCGCATTGAAGCCGAGATCAGCACGCTTCAAGCTGAGCTTGCATCGGCTGAGAAAGATCATTATCTCGCTGCAGCGTATTTTAATTTTCTGCTTAACAAACCATTCTCAGAGGCCATTTCAATTGATTCAGGGTTTGTAAAAAATTCCGCATCAGGTTTAAAGCTGGAAGATGAAACAAACAAAGCGATGCAGAATCGCGAGGAGCTTGAGCAACTTCGTTTCTCCAAGCAGATCAGCCAGAGCAATATTCGTTTAAGCAGGGCCTCCTCCATCCCCAGCCTGGCGGCAGTTGGCGAATACGGGATTCAGGGGACAAGCTATAACATCGGCAAGGATGATGATTATATCATTGGTTCGCTCCTTTTTCAATGGAACATTTCATCGTTTTTCAAAAAGCGTCCCAAGGTGCAGCAGGCCAAGTTTGATCTGAAGTTTTACGACACCCGGTTGCGGGAAGTCCAAAATCAAATCGGACTTGAGGTGAGCAGGTCATATTTTAACCTGGTGGAAGCGGAGAAAAGGATAAAAGCCGCAGAAGACAAATTAGTCAGTGCGCAAAAAAACTATGATATTGTGTTCAAGCAATTCTCGCAAAGTTCTATATCGCACATTGAATTGATTGACGCGCAAACAACTTTGTTCGAGGCCAGGATTCAGGCGGTTATTGCCAACTACAATTATTTGATCCGTCAGGCGGAATATGAAAAAGTTACAGCGGCTTATACGTTTCCCGATGAGAATTAATTCATTCAGTACGAACATAGTCAGCTATGTATTTTTAAGTGCGGCAATATGCAGCGCAGGCTGCGGAGGAAAATACAAAACACCAAAGGAGCCGCGTCCGGTGAAAGTTACCTTGGCTCAGGTGGAGGAGCAATTGGCAGCACAACCCATTTACACCAGCGGAACATTATCGGCCAAGGAACTTTTGAAGCTTTCATTTAAAGTTGCCGGCATTATCAGGAATGTCAATAAAGACGAGGGCGCTGCGGTGAAGAGGGGAGATATGTTGGCGCAGTTGGATTTATCAGAGATTAATGCAAAGCTGCAGCAGGCGCGGATTGCGCATCAGCAGGCATTGGCGGATTATGAAAGAGCGAAAAGCTTGTTTCAGGATTCGGTTGCTACTATGGAGCAGTTGCAGCTTGCCGAATCACAATTGAAAGTTGCATCTTCCGATCTGGATATAGCGGAATTCAATTTTGAATATGCCACCATCAAAGCTCCGGTAAGCGGACGAATAACAAAACGGCTTGCTGCACCGAATGAATTGGTTGCTCCAGGCACTCCCATTTTCGTTCTGGCATCAACGGAAGACAACTATGTGGTGAAAGCTGGTGTCACGGAAAAAGATATTCTCCGGCTGCATCTCGGTGATTCCGCTGTGGTGGAATTCGATGCTTATCCCGGAATAAAATTCCCTGCAACGGTACAGCAATTGGCGGCAGCGATTGATAACGCCTCAGGGACCTATGAAGTTGAGCTGAGCGTAGATCACTCTGATAAGAAAATGCTCACCGGGTTCACAGCGAATGTAGTGATCTATCCTTCCGAAAAGATTTTGTATCAGCTCATTCCCGTTGAAAGCCTGGTGAAAGCAAGCGGCTATGATGCTTATGTTTTCACACTGGATAACGAGGAGAAAAAAGCGATACGCACGCCCGTTAAGATCGGATTTATTTTAAATGACAGGATCGCCATCGAGTCGGGGTTGAAGGGTGTAAGCCGTGTCGTGAAAACGGGCTCTGAATATTTGCGGGACCAATCGCTGGTCGAGGTGATTGTCACCTCGAAGCCGATCTAAACAACTTCCCGTGAATTTCGTCAGTTTCATTTTTTCCAACTACCGCTTCGTAACCATCATCATGCTCTTGCTGCTGCTGAATGGCATCTATGCCTACTTCAGCATGCCCCGATATGAAGACCCGCAGATACCTTCAAGCGGATGCCGCATCTGGGCGATTTATCCGGGAGCAAATGCTTTGGAAGTGGAGGCGCAGATCATCAAGCCAATCGAAGAAAGCGTAACACGCATCCCCGGACTCAAGAATATTGTTTCGAATGCACAAAACGATTACGGTTCCATCTTCATCGAGTATGAATATGATTTAAAGAAAGAGGAAAAATTCACGGAAATCTCGCGTGAGCTGGATAACGTTAGGATCAAGCTGCCGGACGAAGTAAAGGAATTAAGGCTTGAGCCGATTCTTGTTTCGCAGATCAGCATTTACCAGTACGCGCTTATTTCGGGAGAGGCTTCTTATGGCGAATTGAGAAACCAGGCGGAGCAGCTCCGGAAGAAATTGGAATTGGTTCCGGGCATTTCAAGAGCTGACGTGCTGGCAGCTCCTGAACAGCAAGTGGTGGTAGCAGTTGATTTAGAGAGACTGGCAGGATTGAAAATTCCACTCAGCCGGGTGATGAGCGTGATCAACAGCAGTAACGCTTTCATCCCTGCCGGAAGCAGAGATATCGGAACACGAAGATTCAGCATTTATCCGAACACGAAATTCAGGTCCCTTGACGATATTAAAAACACCGTTATCAGTGGAGCCGAGGGCAAAGTAGTTTATCTGAGAGATGTTGCAAAAGTAGATTGGGGCTATGCCGAAGAGATTTATCATGCGAGGCACAACGGCAAGCGGGCAGTGTTCGTCACCGCTGAACAAAAGTCGAAATCGAACATTATCGGGATAAATAAAAGAGTAGAAAAAATTCAGGAAGAATTTTCCGAAAAGCTGCCTTCATCCATTGAATTGGAAACGGTCTTCAATCAAATTGAAAGCGTCAATTACCGGTTGAATAATTTCTTCCTCAACCTTTTGCAAGGCATCGTGCTGGTCGGGATCGGCATTTTCATTTTCATCGGCTTCAGGCCGTCAATTGTCGTGATGACTGCAGTGCCATTGTCAATCATCATCGGCCTGGGCTGGCTGGATAATCTTGGTTTCGGGATGCAGCAGATCAGCACGGTCGGGCTGGTGGTTGCGCTCGGTTTGCTGGTTGACAATGCCATTGTTGTTGTTGAAAACATCACGCGGTTTCTTGAAGCGGGAGAGGATAAAATTCAGGCAGCCTTAAAAGGAACGCGCGAGGTGATGACCTCTATTATCAGCTCGACAATCACCACTGTAATGGCTTTTGTGCCGCTGGTTTTCATCTTTGATCCGGCAGGAGATTTTATTCGAAGCCTTCCTGTGACTATTATTTTGACGCTAACGGCTTCGCTGCTCGTTGCCATGTCTGTTACTCCTATTATGTCAGGGCTGATGTTTAAACGGAAAGAACTTTTAAAAAAGAATTTCATTCAGAAGGGAATTGAGAAATTCCAGCACCAGCGCTACATGAAAATGGTGGACTATGTTTTGGCTAATCCTGCAAAAACCATTGTGCTTACTTTACTGCTATTCGGATCTGCTGTGGGAATTTTCTTTTATATCGGGACGGGGTTTTTCCCTAAAGCGGAAAAACCTTACCTGACAGTGAATATTACGCTGCCACTTGGAACTAATCTCAATGCTACTGAGGAAGTGACAAAACAAGTTGAGTCTATCCTTGCCGGGAAGGAATATGTCGTCCAATATACGTCCAACGTTGGATTCAGCAATCCGCGCATTTATTACAACATGAACACATTTGGTATCCGTGCTCTTCGCGC
>CAYOYI010000335.1:0-4921 GCA_964408105.1 uncultured Chitinophagaceae bacterium
AATATGTTCACCGATGTTATGTATGGTTTCCTTGATCCGAGGATTTCGGTAAAGGGGAGGGGGTAGGGAGATTTTAGATATTAGATTTTAGATGGAAGAAAATCCAGAACCCAAGCCCACTCCACTACAAATGAATCACCTCCCCATAGGCAGCAGCCGCAGCTTCCATTATCGCTTCAGACATTGTGGGGTGGGGATGCACTGACTTGATGATCTCGTGTCCGGTAGTTTCAAGCTTGCGTGCAGCTACTACTTCGGCAATCATTTCGGTGACGTTTGCGCCAATGAAATGCGCTCCCAGCCATTCGCCATACTTGGCATCGAATATAACTTTCACGAATCCTTCACGTGCGCCTGCGGCACGCGCTTTTCCTGATGCGGTGAATGGGAACTTACCCACTTTCACATCATAGCCTTTTTCTTTTGCCTGTGCTTCAGTATATCCTACAGAAGCTATTTCAGGCTGGCAATAGGTGCATGACGGTAAATTATTGTAATCAAGCGGCTCAGGGTTTTGTCCTGCTATTTTTTCAACGCAGATGATTCCTTCAGCCGAAGCTACGTGAGCAAGTGCGGGCCCTTTTACAATATCACCGATTGCATAAACACCCGGAACACTGGTTTGGTAGAAATCATCAACGACAACTTTACCCTTGTCGGTTTTCACTCCGGTTTCTTCCAGGCCAAGCCCTTCGATATTTGTAGCTACTCCCACGGCAGAGAGCACAATCTCACAATCAATGGACTGTTCTCCCTTCGGAGTTTTCACTTTCACCTTGCAGCCTTTGCCTGAAGTAGCAACACTTTCCACGGATGAACCGGTGAGCACTTCTATTCCCTGCTTCTTGAAGCTTCGCGCAAGTTCTTTTGATACGTCCTCATCTTCAACCGGAATAATACGCGGAAGGAATTCCACCAGCGTGACTTTGGTCCCAATTGAATTGTAGAAATATGCGAACTCAACACCGATAGCTCCGGCACCAACCACCACCATGCTCTCCGGCTTTTTAGAAAGCGACATCGCCTCGCGGTAGCCGATGATCTTCTTTCCGTCCTGCTTGAGGTTGGGTAATTCTTTAGAGCGTCCGCCTGTGGCGATGATGATGTGTTTGGCTGAGTGTTCAGTTGTTTTTCCTTTGTCGTCTGTTACGGCAACTTTTTTCCCGGGCTTTAGCTTCCCGGTTCCGGCAATCACATCAATCTTGTTTTTCTTCATCAGGAACTGCACGCCACTACTCATGGCGGCTGCAGATTCACGGCTGCGTTTGATGATGCCGCCAAAATCAGCTTTGAAATCTTTTATCTCAATACCATATTCAGAGGCGTGCTTGACATAGTCGAAAACCTGTGCGCTTTTCAGCAATGCTTTTGTAGGGATGCAGCCCCAGTTCAAACAAATTCCGCCAAGCTCAGCGCGTTCAACAATAGCAGTTTTCAAACCAAGCTGGGAGGCCCTTATTGCCGCAACATATCCTCCAGGACCAGAACCGATTACTATGAGATCGTACATTTAGTGATTAGTGTTTAGTGAACAGTGGTTAGCTGACTGATTTAGTGATACCTTAGATGACTCACAAAGCTATAACAATCGTGGATTGTTGAATCAAAAATCAAACAAACGGACTCAAAAATCAGAAGTTATCAGGACCTGATCGTCTGGCAAAAGGGAATGGAACTGGTGAAAGAGATTTATAAAATCACCACAAACTTTCCTAAGGAAGAAATTTATGGATTGACATCACAAATAAGGCGTTCTGCAGTATCTATCCCGGCCAATATTGCTGAAGGGCAAGCCAGAAACAGTACCGGTGAGTTCCTGCAATTTCTTGGCATCGCAAAGGGTTCGGCTGCAGAATTGGAAACCCTGATTTTATTGGCGGATTCGCTAGGGTATTTGGATCATGTTGAGACTGAGAAAATGGGGCAGAACTGCACCGAGATAAACAAACTTCTCAACGGTCTCATAAAATCCCTGAAATAAACTAATCACTAATCACTAATCACTAACCACTACTTCGTCATATCGTCAATGTAGATTCCCGGATGCTTGCCGGGGTCGAAAGCAAACTCTTCATCCGGCATGTCCTTGGTTTCTTCAATGGAGGAAAGGGTGTAGGTGTAGCGGGTGCCATCTTTAGACATGATCTCGGCTTTCAGGATTTTGTTTTGGTCTTTTTCGACAAGCAGGAAGATCATTTTGTAAGGAGATTCCTTTACGTTGATGGGAAGAAGATTGACCACAGAGGCCTTCTTGCCCATGAAATTCGTTTCTCCCCCAAGCCGGTAAAAGAAATCCTTCTTATACAAGTCAAAGAGTTCACTCGGGCTTTCGATCTCGCCTTCTTCAGGCTCAAAATAATTTATCTGCAGCTCGTTGGATTCTTTCAGGTAAACATAGCGCTTCACATTGTCGCAGATGATCAGCATCTCCTCGGTATCGATCTTATACTTCTCCTTCTTCAGGTAAACCGTACCTTTTGATTTCATATAAGCTTCCTCTTCAGGCGTATCAACCGACAATGAGAATTCAATTTTAACAGCAGGAGCAGCATGATATTTTTCATGCACCGCATCAAGTAAGACCTGAGCATTGGGATCATTTTCTATCCTGCGCTCATTGGTTTGAGCCTGAAGTAAGAAGGGTGTTAAAATCACCGCCATTTCGAGAGATGCGAATGATGATGAGCATGACGAAGCAAGACCAGTATTAATAACGGGTAGGGGATTGCTTTGGGAATGGCAAACACGCAAACTTGTATTCCCTCGCAATGACGCCCGACTTAGTTTCTTAAAGAACTCAATTAATAAGAGACGGCTCAATAGATTCATTAACTGGCTTTTTCCAGAGCTCCCTGGTTCAAAAACCGTTCCAGTTCCATCATGTCTTTTATGAGCACTTCGCGTGGCTTGCTGCCCTGGCTTGGGCCTACAACACCCGAAGCCTCCAACTGATCCATCACTCTGCCGGCACGGTTGTAGCCCAAGTTAAGCCTTCTTTGCAACAATGACGTTGAACCCTGCTGACTTGAAACGATAAGCCGGGCAGCTTCTTCGAATTTATCATCGCGCTCATTCGGATCAACTCCGCCTGAAGCCATTTCTTCCTTATCATCAATATATTCGGGCAACTGGAATGCTTCGGGGTATCCTCTCTGCTCGGAAATGAAATTCACCACACTTTCAACTTCAGGAGTATCAACGAACGCACACTGCAACCTTACCAATTCGCTTCCGGATGAAAGCAGCATATCTCCTCTTCCTATTAGTTGGTCTGCTCCACCCACATCAATGATGGTTCTTGAATCAACTTTAGCCGTTACCTTGAATGCGATACGGGCCGGGAAGTTAGCTTTGATCGTTCCGGTGATAATGTTGACAGACGGACGTTGTGTTGCGATGATAAGGTGCAAACCAACTGCCCTGGCCTTTTGAGCCAAACGTGCAATTGGGGTTTCAATTTCCTTTCCTGCCGTCATGATGAGGTCTGCGAACTCGTCAATCACCAGCACGATATATGGCAGGAATTTGTGCCCCTTGATAGGATTAAGCCGTCTGGCGACAAACTTTGCGTTGTATTCCTTGATGTTACGGGCATTACATTGTGTAAGCAGGTTGAAGCGTTCATCCATCTCGATGCACAAAGCATTCAGCGTGTGGATCACCTTCTTGGTATCAGTGATAATTACCTCATCAGAATTCGGAAGGCGTGCCAGGAAATGCTTCTCAATGGTTTTGAAAATTGAAAGCTCCACCATCTTTGGGTCAATGAGCACAAACTTCAACTGTGAAGGATGCTTCTTGTAGAGCAGCGACATCAGGATGGCATTCAACCCAACCGACTTTCCCTGGCCGGTCGCACCTGCAACCAGCAAGTGCGGCATCTTGGAGAGATCTTCAACGATCATCTCATTCGCGATATTCTTTCCAAGCGCGATAGGCAGGTCAAACTTCGAGTTCTGGAATTTTTCCGAAGCGAGCATCGAGCGCATTGAAACAATTTCCTTTTTCACGTTCGGAACTTCAATACCGATGGTTCCTTTTCCGGGGATGGGCGCGATGATGCGGATACCTAAAGCGGCAAGGCTCAAAGCTATGTCGTCTTCAAGGTTTTTGATCTTCGAAATACGAACCCCGGCAGCAGGCACGATCTCATAAAGCGTGACGGTTGGCCCTACTGTCGCTTTGATCGTTGAAATTTCGATGGAATAATTACGAAGCGTTTCGATGATCTGGTTCTTATTCATCTCCAGTTCATCTTTGTCGATCGTTATTTTTTCATCACCGTAAACCTTCAGCAGGTCGAGTGGGGGATACTGGTAGTCCGGCAGGTCAAGCGTGGGGTCGTAGTTGATCTGCAGATTTTCGGGAAGCAGCGGCTCTTCTTCCGTTTCCACAACATCCAGTTGTAATCCTTCTTCAGGATCTTCCTCGGGTTCTTCCACTTTCTCGTCAACAGCCTCTACCAACTCGAGGTCAAGCTCAGGTTCGGGCTCAGACTTTTCTTCTTTCTTAGCCGGAGCCTCTTCCTGCTCGGGTGGCGTAACAATATCAAACCCATCGTTTTGAACGGCCTTGTTTTCAGTGATAATATCCTTTTCCCATTTCTTCACATCCGTTTCTTCATTCACCTTGATAGCAGGAACCATTTTCGCCCTTACGAACGAAGGAATTCTCAGGCTTAGATTAAAACGAACGATCAGGAAAGTCAGCAAACTGAAGGTGATGGCAGCCAGCGTTCCGAACCAGCCCACGAGATCATGCATCTGTTCGTTGAGATAGGTGCCGAATGCTCCGCTCAACGGGAAGCTGATATTCGGTGAGCTGAATATGAAAGCAAAAACCAGCGGGAACCACAGCAATGCAAGGAAACTGTATTTGCAAACGGCCCAAAGAGGAACATTTGCCTCCCTGCTCATCATTT
>CAYOYI010000336.1:0-4915 GCA_964408105.1 uncultured Chitinophagaceae bacterium
CGGAACGATATTGATCACCGGTGGCGGGCAGGCTTTGCATCCGTATTTTCCCCTTGCTTCACTTGCGGTTGGGAAAGCTGCACTCCGCAACCTGAGCTATAGCCTGCATGATGAACTCAAGCCACTGGGAATAAGGGTTTCAACCATTACAATAAACGGGCAGGTAAACCCGCAAACCAAGTTTGCTCCCGACTTGATTAGTGAATCATTCTGGGAAATGTACTCCGCTCCAGATGATAAGTTTGAGAAGGAAGCGATCTTCCAATAAAAAATCCCCAGCCAAATGAAAATCATTGCTGCAAGGTGACATAAGTCATTGAGCAGCGGGAAATGATAGCCCATCTTTGTACTCGCAGGTTGCAGGACATTTGGATAGTCAGAAGGGGCTATCCAAAGCAGAAAGGCGGAACTCAAAGAGATCCGCCTTTTTTGTTTTATGTAAATGACAGATAAACCAAGTTCAGAAAATTTTTTAATGCTTCCCTTTTTCTGAAATAACCGCTGGGCTTATTATTCTTTGGAACCTGAAGGAAAGAAGATCAGGAAGAGCAAAAATGCTACGGAAAGGATTGAACTGACAATTGTAAGCAGGAGGGAATAAATTTTCTTCATGGGCGCTAACGATTTAAAAGAGATTTGAAAGAAAGACTCAGGAATTAACTCCAAAGTTGCATACAAAATTACGTTGATTAAACTTTTTATTAAAGGTTTTTCGGAAAAATTAACTAACAAATAACTTCAGGAAGTCCTATAAAAGCATCAGGATGTCCTGGATGATGGCTTGGCCGGAACTTGGGCGCTTGGCATTGGAATCGGCAACATTGCCTTTTTTATCAATCAGCATATAGCGGGGAATGGAGCTGACTCCAAAATGGCGGGTGGCTGTTGACCCCCACCCTCCCGGAGAGCGGGTATGAAAGCCTTCTATCTGGTTGTACTCGATTGATTTCTTCCATTTTTCATCCGTGTCGTCAATTGAAATGTATAGAAATACGACTTGCTTTCTTTGGTCTGCGGTTAGCATTTCCTTTAAAGCCCTGGCATGGGGGAACTGCTGCCGGCAAGGGCCGCACCAGCTCGCCCAGAAGTCAACATACAATACCTTGCCCTTGAAATCATCCAAATAAACCTTATTCCCCTTCAGGTCAAGAAGTGTGAATGGCTGGTCGGATTTTGTTGTTTTTTCTTTCTTCTCTTTTTCCTTCTCAACCTCAATTTTTTCCTTTTTAGCTTCCTTAGCATTGATAGGATCCTGGCATTTTACTGAAATTTCCTTGGCATAAATTCCAGAAGGGTCAGATTGTTCCAGCGCTGCATAAAGCTTTTTCACTGTAGATGGTTCCGCCTTATCGCAATACTCGTTTAATTCTATAGCAACCCAATATTTAAAAGGCTCTCCGGATAAGTATCTCAATGCATAATTGTATTCTCGTTCGAGCAGGTCTGAATAATCCCGGAAGGCAACGAAGTTAATTTGGCTGGCGGTGTAATACCGCACATATTCACGGACGTAACCCCGGTAAGCCGGGCTGTTCATCGCGCTTTCATTCATCAAGGCAACTCCCTGTAATTCCTTTAGCATAATAGAAGGTAAAGGCGCAAGTGACAAACCCTTGGAGTAGCCAGTTTTGGCCGATGGAAATAACAACAAACTCCTGAAGTAATTATAGCTGATCTGGTTTTCCATGAATTTTCGAAACTCCGGGGTGAGATTCTTTCCTTCTTCTTTGAGAAACTTCATTTGCTTCAGTCTTTGGTCAAAGAGCTTTGATTCGTACTCATCAACCGAAGTTGTCTTTTCAGCTGAAACTTCGGTAACTGCATAATCAAAATCTGGTGCAAACCGGCTATTGAAATTGTTGAAGAAGATATTATTCCCGGCCCCCTTTTCACCATTAAACTCAGACAGTGCAACAGAGGCCGCATCAAGGGAAACTTCGAGAACATCATCAGGCTGTAAAAATAGCTGCACCGATGAATCCCCAACAAGCAGAGTGATTAGAGTTCCTTTTTCAAGCGAGAGCGATAAGTTGAAGGAATTATTGCTAACGGGCAACTGTTCAACCCGTTGTCCTGACACCGGGTAGGGGCGATCAGTTAGAAACTCGATTTTGTCAGCCGAGCCCCCTGTGATTTTTCCTTTAAGACTGGCATTTTGCGAACCGTAAAGCCATAAGGGGCACAACACAACGGCAAGGCAAGATAACTTCATCAAATAATTCATCGCGGCAAAATTAGCATTTGCACTCAGGGGTAGCTGTGAAAAAACGTGAAAGAAAGAAACCTCAGACGGCTTTATTGAAAACCGAAAAGTCGAAATCCTCGATGTCCTGAAATGTCAAACCGAGATCTTTACGGGTTTGCTCTGGTGAGCGTCCTTTTTTTACCAACTCATAATAGGATCGAATCGCCTCTAATTTTTTTAGATGTTCTGTCTTCTGCTCGATTTTGACGTTGATGACCGGGTGCATGCAAGAAAAAATTTCGTCAGTTAAATTTATATGCTTTGCATTTCGGTCACAATTTTTTTTACTCACAATTAATTCACATTTCAACAGCAGTCTCTTTTAGAAGAAAGAATAAATCAAAGGTTTGAAATCCCTCTGCAGATAACGGTTTCAGCCGGACGAGATTTAAAATGCAGTGTCCAATTTTTTTGAATGATCCCTGTGTGTTTGACAAAATAAGACACAATTGAACACGCGGTGGAAAAAGCGGATTGTATTCCAAAAAGCAGTGAAATACCTTCATTGAAAATTTCAGAACCATGAAAGGATTTTCCCTCAGAAAAATCGTCCTTCTTCTTTTCTCTATCAGAGAAACCACTGAAAAAGGCAAACTCTGGAAAAGGGTGGAGTCAGACTCAAAAGTGAAATGGGTGCTGAATTATGCCGGATGAATTTCCCGCAGTAAAGCAAGTGAAAAAGGGAAAAAGCGCGCGGTCATCACGCCACCTATAACTGCGGGATCGCTGTTCATAAAATTTTCTGCCGCTTCTTTTGAAGGCATTTCAAAGATTACAATGCCGTGGTTATGGACATCGGCAATACTGAGATCCGTCCTTCCCGCAAGCAAAACATCTCCTTTTTCACAATGGCTTTTAAGATAGTTGAAATGCTCTGACACGATTTTCCTTGTTTCCTCAGTCCAGTTTTCCTCCTGGGTGTAGTGTTGATTTAGCCGCAATTGATAGATATAATGAGCCATTTGTGATGCTTTTTTTGACAAAAACTTCTTGAAATTATTACTTCCCGCATGTAAATTGAATATTAAGCGCACGAAAACTGCGTTTAAATAATGAATAAAACAATCGCCTATGGAGAGAAATCGTACTATCAATTTAATTTTTCTGATGCTTTGCGTTTTGTTGATGGGTTTTGTTTACCTGAATAACAAAATGGCCGAAGCCGCTTCAAAAGGAAAGGCCGAGGTCGAAGTTGTAAATGATAAGACCAGGTAACTGTTTGGTAAGTCCAAACCTCACATCCAATACGCAAATCAACTTAGCCTTTAGCGGGAATCTGCGTTAAGGAAGGCTTGCTTTGTAATTTTTTTGTCATTTCCTGCGCCTGAAAGCCGCATAATTACATAAATTGGCGGCCTCTAAACCCCAACCTGCCATGAAAACACTCTTAAAAATTGTTTTAGCTCTAATCGTAATTGTAGCCGTTGTAATAGGAGCGGGTGCTGCCTACATCAACTTCAGCGGAATTCCAAAGTATGAAACGGTCAACTTTGAATATAAAGTAACCGTTACCCCGGAAAAAGTAGAGCGGGGCAGAAAGCTGGTAACCACCCTCTGCGTGATGTGCCACATGAATCACGAAACCGGGTTGTTGACCGGCCAGCAGATGCTTGATGCCCCGGTTGAGTTTGGGAAAATTTATTCCCAGAATATCACACAGGATAAAACTTATGGTATCGGTAACTGGACGGATGCGGAGTTGCTTTACCTGCTGCGCACCGGCATAAAGAAAGACGGACAGTACGCTCCTCCTTACATGGCAAAGCTCCCTCACATGGCAGATGAAGATGTTGAATCCGTCATTGCATTTCTCCGTTCCGATGATCCGCTGGTTGCCCCGCAAAGCGTACCGGATACACCTTGTGAGCCATCTTTCCTTACCAAATTCCTGAGCAGGGTCGCTTTTAAGCCCCTTCCAATGCCCAAGGAAAAAGTACAGCTGCCGGATACCGCTGACCTCGTAAAGTTCGGAAGATACCTGGCGATAAACTTTGATTGCTGGGCATGCCACTCGGCTGATTTTAAAACCATGAACGTGATGGAGCCTGAATTGACACCCGGATTTTTCGGAGGAGGAAACAAGCCTTTGAATATGGAGGGGGAAGTGATGCTGACAATGAATCTCACGCCCGATAAGGAAACCGGCATCGGCAACTGGACTGAGGAGCAATTCATTCGTGCGGTGAAATACGGCCTGAAAGACGGTGAGCCTGCATTAAGATACCCTATGCTTCCGTTCGCAACACTAACCGACTATGAGGCGAAAGCAATCTTTGCCTACTTGAAAACCATTCCTCCTATTAAAAATAAAGTGGAGCGGTCTGGGCTTTGATTTACTGCCGAATCAATCACCTTTAGCAACTAGTTCCAATACATTGTCATCCCCTTATTGCACGCTAACCTTGGTTTGACTAATCGGTCTTTATGAAAAGTGGGGCTAATCAAATGGCTACCAGATTGTTCCGAATGGAATCTTAAAGGATTATCTTATCAGCGTCACACTCCCCTTCTGGAGTCGCTCCTCAAGGCCATTGAGATAAGAAACCCTCACAATGTAAAAGAATAACGCAGGCCTCAGCAATTGACCGCGGTAAGTGACGTCCCATTTGAAGTTTTTATCGCTGGTCTCGTATAGCTTCTCACCGTAGCGGTCAAATTTATTGATGTTAT
>CAYOYI010000337.1:0-4907 GCA_964408105.1 uncultured Chitinophagaceae bacterium
TCTGTCTGCTTTCTTTCCGATTCGAAGTGAGGCATTAGACCGCTACTGGATTTCCCCCGTTACGTCAAATTGGAACACTGCAACAAGCTGGTCTCCACTTGGCGTTCCTAGCGCAAGCGATAGGGTTTTCTTTAACTCAGCCGGACAGGGAACCTGTAATCTTGACGTCAATGCAACGGTAGCTCATTTTGAAATGTCAGCAGGAATGTTCAACCAAAATGGATTTACATTAACCGTGAGATCTTCGGCAGATTCTCTTTTGATAATTAATGGAGGAATTTTTAATGGGGGCAATAATGATATATATGTAACACGACCAGGAACTTCAGGTAATGCTGAAATCATCATAAATGGAGGAGTGTTTAACAGCACTTCGGCTACATTATGGATTGATGACGATTTTACACTTTCATCGGGTACATTCAACCATAATAATGGAAAAGTAGTTTTTAGGGGAGTGGATGATAATTCAGCAAATGCTAAAAACAATATCATAGGTAATCCCATATTCAATAAGCTGGAGTATAATACTGATTTTGGAGGTCCTCAAAATACCTTAACGGTCTCGTTAGGTTCCGTTGTTATTGTTTTGGATACACTTTCAAAAACAGGTAAAAATGTAAACAAGCTTTCCGGAGAGATACACGCAAAGGGGAATATCCTGATTAACTATACTCAATATTTGGTTAATGATCTTCATGGTGATGCACAAATCTATATTGACGGAACCGGTGATCAATATTTCACTCAAACTTCACCTGCGGATAGTGGGTGGATTGAAAATATCACCATCAATAAAACGGCCGGGAATCTCTACTTGATTGATACCGTAGTTGTTCGCGGTGACTGGAGCTATGTCTTGGGAAGTTTGATAATTGGAAATTCAACCGTTCGTTTTGCCGGTGACCAGGATATTTCTGGGAATCATACGCTTTACAACGTTATTATAGGAGCTATTGAAATTTACAATACGTTAAGAGTTTTAGATACGCTAAGCGTTTTAAATGACCTGACAATGACTGGTAGTAACTATGCATCCCTTCATGATGGTGTTATTGAAGTAAAGGGAAATATTCAAATAGCAAATTACCCATTTCCATATGCTTATAGTTTTGGAACAACAACAATAATTATAAATGGGGCAGGTAATCAGACTCTACAAGGTCAAACCAGCCTGCACGGTTTTCTACCTAGTATTATTATTAATAAACCAGCGGGGACGCTATTTCTGAATGATACAATTAATGTTGAGGGAAGTTGGAACTATATTCAGGGAAATGTTGATGCGCTTAGTAATAACTCACAGGTAAACTTCCTGTCTAATTTCAATGCAGTAAACTCCTTTATTGATGGAGAAAGCTCATCGTTCACTATGCTGTTTAATAAGGTTTCACTTCAAGATAATCGAATTCTTCAGGGAGATTTACGAGTTAAGAATCAGCTAATTCTTAACGATAAGATTTTAAATCTTAACGCAAATGATTTGTATGTTGAAAATTTTGCTTCTTCTGCCATCCAACGTACTACCGGATGGATATTTGGTGAAACATCTTCGCCTCTTAGCAGCATTCATTGGTTCATAGATAGTGCAGGTTCCGGTGCATCCTACATCTTCCCATTTGGAGCCACAGCCGGAAATTACATCCCAACGGTTTTGAATGTTACGACAGCAGGGATTCCCTCGGGCACAGGCGTTGTTTCCATTGCTACCTACCCAACAGACCCTTCTCTGCCCGTGAACAACCGTCCGCTTCCTCCGGGGGTAACGAACCTGAATAATTTCATAGGTACTGAAAACGCGCCAAGGGAATTGGATCGTTTTTGGGTGTATGATTGCGGCAATTATTCTACCGCACCAACAGTTGGATTATCGTTCCGCTACCTTGATAACGAATGGAACACTGGAACCAACGCTATAGATGAATCATTACTGCGGACCCACCAGTGGAACGCAGGTTTTTCTGTTTGGCAAATGCATAACGGAACGGGCACCATCGATACCACTAACAATATTTCTACAGTGGGCAGCATAAACGAGTGCAGTGTTTTTACATTGGTTGATGAATCACCACTGTCGCTTGTATTCGGAGCTAACGACTTATTCCCTTGTGCTGGTGATACCATTCAATTCTTTGATTATAACTTTCAGGCGCCTGTTGCCCGGCAATGGTTTTTCCCCGGTGGAATCCCTTTCACGTCAACAGCAGATAGCCCAGTAGTTTTTTATGATACGATAGGAGTGTATGATGCGATCCTTTGGTCAACCTATCCCAACGGAACGCTAAAGGATACTTTGCGCAACTATATACAGGTCACATCCTGTGATATTCCCGCTAAAATTCCCGGCCTCTGCACATGGTATGCTGCTGACAAGGGTATTGTAACTGACAGCAGCGGACATGTTCAATCATGGACTGATCACAGTGGGATAGGGAATGATGCCCTTCAACCAAATCCTGTAGAAAGACCAACCTTTATACCAACCGATCCCGTACTGAATGGAAAGCCTGTCCTGAGGTTTGACGGTACGAACGACTGGATACGTTTCACAAATTATTTAGGATCAGTGAGAACAGTTTTTTGGGTTGTTAAGGAAGATGCTAACGCAACAACCAAGTATAGATCTTTATTGGGTAATTACAATCAGGCAACACCTTTTCATCGGGGATGTTGCAATAACAATCAATTTCCCGGAACTGTCAAATACATGTATCATCCGACTTACGCAAGTTCTGAAGTTGTAAACGGATTAAGTAAGATTAACGGTGCGGTTATTAATCCCATCACTACAAATGTGCCTACGGAAATGTCTGTTATTTGTACCCGAACGGCAGGTAACGTTGGTGTGGATGCATTCACCATGGATAGGTATCCGGTAGTTAATGAATACCGTGTTTGGGATGGTGATTTGGCCGAATTAATTATTTTTTGCCAACCGCTTTCAGATTCAATGATAGGTGTTGTAGAGAACTACCTGATGAACAAATATGCGCCCGCTGTTGATCTAGGTCCTGATGTTACAATGACTTCCCTCTGTGATACGGTTACGTTGTCGTTCAGTCAATATCTTAAAAGTTGGATTTGGAGCGTGTCCGGACAGGTCGGCCAATCGATTCAGGTCACCTCTCCGGGATCGTACTGGGTGCAAGGTATTGATCAGTTTGGCCGTGTTACAGGTGATACCGTTATTGTCAATTCTGTTAATCATCCACATGAAATTCAATCCCAAGCTATTTGCAACGGAGATTCAGTTGTTTGGGATACCGGGTTGGGGAGCGGCTATTCTTTCCTTTGGCAAGATGGAAGTTCAGGCTCTTCTTACACCATTATTGAAACAGGAGATTATTGGGTTCAAGTATATGATTCATTTGGTTGCATTTATACCACATCAGTTGTTCATGTTGATGTTGATTCATTCTCGTTAACAGCTGAATTAGGACCCGACACAACTGGTTGCAAATTCATCGAGGTTGGCCTAATTGCAGGTGCTAATATGTCTTCCGATTACCATTGGAGCAATGGCAAAACACAGGCTTTTATCAATGTAGATTCTTCCGGAACCTATGCCTTAACCGTTACGGATATCAATGGATGTGTTGCATTTGATTCAATCAATGTAACCGTCATAAATCCATCATCACAACTTGGCGTAATTGAAAACACAGTTGGCATGTGCAGCGGAGATACAGCCTTGCTTGAAGCATTTGGCGGTGTCAGTTATCAGTGGTCACCAGCGGCCTACATTTCCAACCCCGCAGTAGCTGATCCGTTAGTCTGGCCACCGGTCACCACAACTTATGTTGTCTTGATTCAGGATTCCGCTTTATGTGCAGACACGTTTGACGTTGAAGTCATCGTGGATTCAAATTGTGTATGGCCCGGTGATGCTAACTCTGACGGGATTGTAACTGCGAAAGATATTCTTGCCATCGGGGTAGCCTATAACATTAACGGACCGGTGAGGCCTAATGCCACACTGAATTGGGAAGCACAATATGCTCCATTGTGGCCGCTTGCATTGGCTAACAGCGTGAATCTCAATCATGTTGATTGCAACGGTGACGGCACTATCAACAAGCATGATACCGTTGCGGTTGCGCTGAACTATGGTTTCACTCACAACAAGACTCCCGGCAGCAAGCTCAGTGATCCGGCACTTTATTTTATGGTTCCGCAGAATGCTGTTCCGGCAGGTTCGATTGTTGAGGTGCCCGTATTCCTCGGAGCAGACACGCTCATTGCCCAGAACATTTATGGTATAACATTTACAGCAAACTACTCGAGCATCATTATTGAAGACAATGTGATGCTTTTCCAGGCCGATACCTCTTTCTTTGGCACTCCAGATGTTGACATGATCAGCTTCAGCAAGAATGTTGATTCACTTTCACGTGTTGATGTTGCGCTCACGAGAATTGATCAGGTGAATGTCTCCGGCTGGGGTCGGGTCGGGACGCTACGATTCAAAATTGTAGATGATTTTTCCGCAAAGGATTCCATAGTCGAAGAAATCGGTTTCTGGTTCACTGATGTTTACGCTATTGACGTGCAGGAAACTGAAATCCCGATCTACACTGAGTCAGCGACAATGTATGCAGTGCAGGAAGTAATCGGCATTTCAAAAGCTGAAAACATTGAATTGTTCATTTACCCGAATCCAACCAAAGGCAATATAGGGCTGAAAATAACGGGTAGTAGCGAGCAAATGAAAATCGAGATTTATGATGCAATCGGCAAATTGCACTTTGAAAAAGTTTTTGATTCGGCAGGGTTAAACAGGGGAGTGAAAATTGATATTGCTGAAATGAAAGGCAATATATTTCTGCTCAAAGCGAGTTCAGAGCATATCAGCGTGATAAAGAAAGTGCTGAAGTTTTAGAGGCGTTATCAGTGATGTGATTGTCCCT
>CAYOYI010000338.1:0-4895 GCA_964408105.1 uncultured Chitinophagaceae bacterium
CAAAGGCCTGAAGAAGTTCAAAGGGAAAACGATGCACTCGGCATTATGGGATCATAACTATGATTTAAAAAACAAAACCGTTGCGGTGATTGGGACCGGAGCCAGTGCGATACAGATTGTTCCCGCAATTGCTCCGACCGTGAAGCAGTTAAATTTATTTCAGCGCACACCCTCCTGGATCTTACCCAAGCTCGATAAAGAAATTCCCTCGCTGAGAAAATGGTTTTACAAGCGCATCCCCGTCACACAACAGCTTCACCGGGTCATCTTGTATTGGGTGCATGAGTTGCAGGTGATTGGTTTCATGAACCCTGCTCTGCTGAAATTCTTCAGCAACTTCGCCCTGTTGTTTTTGAAGAGGAGCGTGAAAGACAAAACGCTTCGCCAAAAGCTCACCCCGAATTACGTGATGGGCTGCAAGCGCATTCTGCTCACCAACGATTTTTTCCCGGCAGTGCAAAGAAAAAATGTGGATGTAATCACCGAAGGAATCCAGGAAATCAACGAAACAGGGATTATCACAAATGATGACAAGCATCGAAAGATAGATGCAATCATCCTTGCCACGGGTTTTAAAGTAGCGGAAGATGTTAGCAGATTTGAAACCATCGGCATAAACGGGAAAGATTTGAACGAAGCGTGGCGCGAAGGAGCGGAAGCGTATCTTGGAACGAGCGTAACGGGTTTCCCGAATTTGTTTTTCGTGATGGGGCCCAACACCGGCTTGGGACACAATTCGATGATACTGATGATTGAATCGCAGGTGAATTACATCATGGGCGCGCTCAAAATGATGCAGCGGAAAAAAGTTAAGTACATTGACGTGAAGAAAAATGTTCAAATTGAATTCAATCGTGAAATACAGAAGCGGCTGAGCAAAACCGTTTGGCAAAGTGGCGGATGTTATAGCTGGTATCAAACCAAAAGCGGAAAAAATGTTGCGCTTTGGCCGGGCTTTACATTTACGTTTATGAAATGGACGAAAAAATTTGACGAGAAAAAGTATGACATCACGTACGAAAAGGAATTTAAAAATTTAGAAAACAACAAGTACAAACGGCACTCAGTTCAACTTGCTCAAGCCAACTGATAATTGAATGAAGGAAGGGTTGCTCATTTATGGATGCTACGGTTACACTGGTAAACTCATCTCTGAACATGCCGTGAAGTGCGGCTTGAAGCCTGTGCTTGCCGGCCGGGATGAGCAGAAAGTAAAAACACTTGCGAATGATTTGAAGCTTCCTTTTCGTGTTTTTGACCTTTCAGATGAAAACAGGATAGCTGAAAATATCAAGGACGTTAAAGCGGTGCTGCACTGCGCGGGGCCGTTTCTTTCAACTGCAAAGATCATGACTGGTGCCTGTATTAAAGCAAAAACGCATTACCTCGATATTGCCGGAGAGTATCAGGTGTTCGAGCAGTTGTTCGCGATGGATAAAGCCGCGCAGGATGCGGGTGTGCTGCTAATGCCCGGAGTTGGTTTTGATGTGGTGCCTACTGATTGTTTAGCCGCTTATTTAAAAGAAAAATTACCCTCGGCTGATTCGCTTGAAATGGCATTGTATCCGGTAAATGGAAAGTTGTCGGGTGGTACCGCAATAACGGTTTTGGAAAATGCTGCTGAAGGAGGCGTGGTGCGCAGAAAAGGAGAAATCGTGAAAATTTCAAACGGAGAAATCACGCGGCTGATTGACTACGGTGACAAAAAACGATGGTCGGCTGCGATCCCGTGGGGCGATGTTTCAACTGCTTACCGCAGCACGGGTATTCCCAACATCACCGTTTATGTTTCTGTGCCGCAAATTGCAATTGTCGGAATGAAGCTGGGTAACAGCTTCAATTTTCTTCTTGGTTCGGAAACCGTGAAGAAAAGTTTGACATGGGCGATCAGGCAACTTCCTGCCGGACCTGATGCCAGCGCAAGAAAAAAATCAAAATGTGTTATTTGGGGAGAAGTAAAAAATACTTCCGGGAAAACAGCACGGGCGGTTATTGAAATGCCTGAAACTTACACGCTGACATCATTGACTTCGGTGAAAATCGCTCAAAACATACTCGCCAAAGAACCTCCACCTGGTTTTAAAACACCCGCTCAGGTTTTCGGAAAAAATTTCATTCTTGAGTTTGAAGGTGCAAAGAGAAAGGATTTAGCACACGGTTAAATTTCGGATCAAAGTATCCAAAAATGACGGACGCCAACCATTTCCAATTTCCTGAAAATGTAAAGCAATACGAGTTCCTAAACTACGGGCAGTTCAAGCAATTGGGAAGAGACAAGACCTTGTTTTTTCTTCCCGTCAGCCCGCTGGAGGTACATGGATACCACTTGCCGCTTAATACCGACCAACTTTCTGCCATCAGAATGGCAGAGGTGACGGCTATCCGGTTTGCGGAAGCAAATAAAGATTGGATGGTCGTCATCATGCCGGTAATCGGTATCGGAAACGGTACGCTGCCATTGCCCGGCAGCATTGAGCATGACAGGGAATCCGTTTTCAGAGTTGTTTATCATACGGGGAAATCCCTAGCCAAATCTGGCTTTAAAAATATCATTGTCCTGAGCGGACATGGCGGATTCGGGCACAATCTTGCCATAGACGATGCCTGCAGGAAGATTTGCAGGAAGTATGGAATCAATATGTTCGCTCCGGGAATCATGTTGATGGAAAATTTCATCATGGGTCACCGTTTTGACGATATGGAGCGTGAACTTGGAAGACCTTTGTCAGCCGAAGAAAGAAAGAGCCTGAGAATGCTGGAACATGCCGGAGGATGGGAAACGTCCATCGTGATGGCGGCAAATGAAAAATGGGTGATCGGGGATTATAAAGACGCTCCGCCTTTCGAATCACAATTAAATTCAAATGATCACTTTTGGATTTCTCTTGCTGATAAGTTCCTCTTTCTGCTTCCCTGGGTAAAGAAAATATTGATGGAGCATAAGTCCAACGCCCGCCAGTTGTATCACACCGTCAAGACATCTTCTGCTGCATACGGTCAAAAGGAGGAGGTGACGTATCTCGGAGCGCCAGGCGTTGCTTCTCCTGAGATTGGAAAAGCCTGGGAGAAAGTATTCAGCCGTGACTTAATGCGCCTTATTCACGAAGTGGTTATCGAAAAAAGCAGGCAGGCCAATAGCGTCTATACGATTTATTCAAAGCTGTTCTTTCTAAGGCGAGAGTTTTTTGTCACTATTTTTTGGGTGCTTCTTTTTGCAATGGCAATGTCCCTGATTGGGATTTATATCCTGTAAGTCGTCAGAGTTTCGAAACACTATTACCAAGGCCGCTTCGCATTGTTTGATTCTGATTAAATAGCACACGTTTATGACCAAAGTCATTAATCTTTTTACCAGCTCTTAGGATATTTACTGAAATTTTTTGCCATATCAAACTCAATTCAAAATGTTAATTACCCGCGCTGGCTTCGCATCATACTCCTCTGGGTATTGGGCTATGAGGGATTAGGCGCTTTGGCAGGCGGCATCCTGCTCATCATAGCGCCTGACGGAGGGCTGATGGATATGCCTGTTGACATGATGCATGGTGTGTTCCGGGATTTTCTCATTCCCGGTATCATCCTCTTTGCATTGGGAATTCTTAACTCTTTCGCTTTTGTGTCAGTGCTTCGGAGGACCAGCATAGATTGGCTGATGTCAGGACTTGCGTTGGGCGGACTGGCAATTTGGTTCGTGGTAGAAATCATCATCCTGCAGGAACTGCATTGGCTGCACCTGATGTGGGGCTTCCCGGTTTTTCTGGGCATTGTAGTGGCGATCCCGTTTATCGCTGCACGATTTGACAGAGCGACAATGGTAAAAGCATTTCTCGTTAGCGGCATCCTCTCAACGCTGTGGTATGTAGCCGTAAATATTTATGTGCCGCTTCAGGATGCGGCATACAGCTTTGTCACGCAAGTCGTCAGCGAGTTGTCAGCCATTGGCGCACCGACAAGGGTGTTATGGGTATTGCTCTGCCTGCCGTACAGCGTGCTCTATGCCGCTTTCGGCTGGGGCGTCCTGCAATCGGCATCCGGCAACCGTTCTCTGCGCATTGCCGGAATTATCATCATCGTTGCCTCGCTCTTTAACTTCTTCTGGCCCCCGATGCAAATGCGTGGCAACGAAATGGCATTGACCGATGTGCTGCACATTACATGGGCAATGGTGTGGCTGCTTTCCACGGTCGTCATCATGGGCTTGGGGGCTGCGGCATTAGGAAGGCGATTCCGCATTTATACCATCGTCACATTCGTAATTTTTATTGTGTTCGGAATACTTATTGGAACTGAATCGCCCGGAGTGGCGCAAAACCTGCCCACACCATACATCGGCATTTGGGAGCGCATCAACATGGGCGTTTTCTTCTTATGGGTGGTTGTGTTTGCAATTGCTCTTTTAAAAAAAAAATAAGACACCCGGCTCAGTTAATGCAAATGCCTGAATGATGAAACTCGCGCTTGAAATAATTATCATCTTTCTCGCATCCGTTAATCTGCTGTTGACCTGGTTCATTCTGTTTCCGCTTCGACAACCGACAACCCTTGGGCTATGGGTGGTCAAGGTTTTCGTATGCGCTCTTTCAGCAATATTGTTCCTTGTCGGATTATTAACGGCCATCCTCGGAATCTTCATCAACTCATTACCGGCAATCATCATCGGAGGATTAAGCGCTTTACCTTATTTAATATACATCATCAAAGTAACCTGGTCATCCGATTCTTCCGAATATTTTGAAAAAGCATTCGGCAAACAATGGGAAAATAAAATACCTCCGGAAAGAAAAGCACACTTTCTTTCCAGCCGATATGTTTTCCGTCTGCCGAAATCACCGGAGCCGATCTTTCATCAAAATATTTCATTCCATACTATTCCGGACTCCAATCGCCAATTGCTA
>CAYOYI010000339.1:0-4892 GCA_964408105.1 uncultured Chitinophagaceae bacterium
AATGACCTTTGCACTACTGATGAATGTGTTAATGGGGTCTGCGTGTTTACACCCATTAATTGCGATGATAATGATCCTTGCACCGCAGAAGCGTGTGATCCTCTCACAGGTTTTTGTTTGGGCAGCACACCGTTAGACTGTGATGATAATGATATTTGCACTACAGATGGTTGCATTGATCATCAAAACTGTTTTCACAATCCAGTTAATTGCGATGACAATAACCCATGTACAGTTGAAGGGTGTGTTCCTGGGCAAGGGTGTCTTTATGGTCCTCTGAATTGTGACGATGCGGATCCCTGTACAGATGACGTCTGCCAGAACGGCCTTTGCGCCAACACACCTATTGATTGCGATGACAATGATCCCTGTACAAGTGAAAGTTGCGTAAACGGAGTTTGTCAATACAGTACGCCTTTAAACTGCAATGACAACGATGTATGTACGACTGACGGATGCGTTGACGATCTAACTTGTTTCAATACTCCCGTAAATTGTGATGACAATAACCCTTGCACAGCAGAAGGCTGTGTTCCTAATACCGGATGTATATATACCCTGCCGCTAAATTGTGATGACAATGACCTTTGCACTTCTGACGGTTGTATTGATCATCAGAACTGTTTTAATACCCCTGTAAATTGTGATGATAGTAATCCGTGCACTGCTGAAGCATGTAATCCAACAACAGGAAACTGCGATTACACGCCACCCCTTGATTGTGATGACAACGACCCCTGCACCGTTGACGAATGTGTGAATGAAGTGCTATGTAACCACATAGAGATAATTCCGTGTTGCTGTAACAATCTGAATATTGCCGCTCAGGTGACTTCGGAACAGCCGACTGATGATAACATGGTAACTAAATGGTCCGATGCAGCCAACGATGTAATAACGAACAGCCAAATTTATGACGATGGAAATAGGGTGGGTGTTAATACAACCGCACCGTCCAGCAAGGTCACCATACAGCAAGGAAATTTTCTTGATCCAGCAGCGGTCTTGTCAGAGATCGCAATTGACATGGGGGTTAATTTAACTCCAGATGATGTAGGCCTGATCGTCACCTCTCAGTCTGCTGCTATAGGTATGAATATTGGCGTATTAACAATTGCCGGGGAAGACCAAGGCGTTAATGTTGCCTATGGAGGAATTGCAGGCGGTGATGCGGCAACGATGAATGTGGGTGTATTTGGTAATGCCGAGGGTAATGATGTTGTTGAGGTTAACGCAGGCGTTGTGGGAAATGCTGGCGGGGAGAACTCATCTAACGTGGGGGTGATGGGTGATGCGAGCGTTGATAATGCCATTTCAAATTTTGGCGTAGCGGGTACGGCAGAAGGGGCATCCGTTGAAAGTAATGTTGGCGTTATTGGTTCTGCTCGTGGTGCGCCCGACAATACTGGTGTAATGGGAATAGTACACGGAGAAGGCAGTGGTGTTGCCGGTGGTGCGAAGATTGAGGTTGGCTCTTCAGTGACTTCCGCAAGTGGTGTTACCGCTTCGGTTGTTGCAGAAGGGAATATCGGAACCGCATATTCAGTTAAAACGGAATGGCAGGATCAGGGTGGTACCGTTGATGTTGGGTATGGTGTTTATGTTGATGATGTTTCCGCAACAACATCGTATGGCGTTTACCAGGAGGGCGCAGATGATATAAACGTATTCAAAGGCAATGTAGGAGTTGGAACTGATGACCCTATTAGTAAAGTAACCGTTCAAAATGGCAATTACATTGACGTGGCTCCGATTATTAGCCCTATTGGAGCGGTACCTTCCGATGTTGGATTGGTAGTAACTGCTCAAAACAATAATTCCGATGTAAACGCAGGCTTGTTTGTAGTAGCTGATGAAGATGGAGCAACAAACATTGCAGGAGGCGGCCTGGCTCAGGGTGATAACGCAATCCAAAATGTAGGATTTGCAGGAAGCGCAAAAGGTGATGGGTCTGCCGAAAACATCGGGGTTTGGGGGACAGTAGGTGGTGAGAGCCAAAACAACATAGCTGTTAATGGAGAATCTAAGGACGGAGATTTAACCACCGGTGTAAGAGGCAGGGCGAAAGTCACAACGATAACAACACAGGCAACAGCATTAAAAGGTGAAATAGAAATAACCGGTAGTGGAACAGTAACCGATGCCGTAGGGGTTGACATTAGCATGGCAAGTACTGGTACAACTGAAAGGGCCTATGGCGTTCGAATAGGAGATGTTTCTGCAAACACAGGGCAATATGGTGTTTACCAGCAGGGAACCGATGATGTGAACTATTTCGGTGGAAATGTTGGTGTAGGAACGACCGCTCCAGCTGAGAAATTGGAAGTGGCCGGGAAAACAAAAACAACGGATATACAAATCACCAACGGTGCCGCAAACGGATACATTTTGAAATCAAATGATGTGGATGGCAATGCAGAATGGGTTGATCCGGCCACATTAGGCGCAGGTGGTTTTTCAGGATGGTCAGGTGCTGGAACAGGTTCATTATTCCCAACAACCATAACTGATAAAGTCGGTGTTGGTACTAATAGCCCGGAAACACAACTAAAAGTGCAGAAAGGAACCTACTTCGACATACTTCCTTTTGTTCCGCCTAATGTAGCCCCGTTGGTCTACAACAGTATATCAATTTTAGGCACTGCGAAAGAAACTGGTACCGGTATCAATTGCGGGGTAGCAGGTTTTTCCAATGAGGATGGGTTAGATATTACAAATGTTGGAGTTGCGGGTGTAAGCGCTGGAAATGGTACAGGAGATGCTGTTAATGTAGGATTAATTGGTGAAGCCTCGGGAAGCGGACCGACAAGTGCCGGTGTATATTCAACAGCTCATGGGACGGGCGATGTGAATGTGGGTTTATGGGCAGAGGCAGTGGGAGCAACTCTTGACCTTGCAGCATATTTTAACGCGGGAGATGTTCTTGTAAATGATAAACTAGGGATAGGAATTTTCCCGAATGAAAAGCTGGAAGTGGTAGGAAGAACAAAAACCACCAGCCTGACAATTACTCAGGGCGCAAATGTTGGTTACGTTTTGCAAAGTGATGGATTAGGCAATGCTACATGGGTTAACCCTCAGACAATTGGATTGATAGGCAGTGGTGGAAACGCTGCGGGGTGGTCAGGAGGAGGGTCTGGTTCAATGTATCCTACCGTTCTGAGTGATGAAATCGGCATTGGAACCAATGATCCGGTCACCGCTCTGACTGTGCAGAAAGGAGCCTATGTTGATCCCCTTTCATTCCTTCCTTACAACAATAATATTCCACCGAATATCCTGTCCAGCTTTTCAGTAGTTGGAACATCAAAGACCAGTAATGAATGGAACTCAGGAATATTAGGATTTGCCAATGGTGATGGTGATGTGAATAATACCGGAGTTGTTGGTTATGTTGCAGGCGATGGACCGGATGTGGACAACACCGGAGTAGTTGGCTTTTCGGTAGGGTCAGGAAATGGCAGTGATAATACAGGCGTGGATGGAGGTGCAATAGGAGGTGACTACAATACTGGCGGTGATTTTAACGCTGATGGTAGTGGAACATCGAACGTGGGGGTATCAGCAGATGCGGATGGCCAGGCTCAATACAATTTTGGTGTCCGAGCGTACGCAAGTGATGGTAATATGAATTTTGGAGGAGACTTCAATGCTTATAGCCATGGCGCTCAAAACTCTGAAAACTATGGAATCCGCTCAACTGCAAATGGAACTGCCCAAACAAACTATGGCATTTATGCAGAGGCATTGGAAGGCACGAACAACTATGCGGGTTGGTTTAACTCAGGTGATGTAGTAGTAAATGATAAGTTGGGTGTGGGCAAAATACCCTCAGAAATGTTGGATGTGGTTGGTAATGCAAAAGTTGATGGGAATTTGCATGTGACAAGTGAATTGAAGGTTGGAACTAATACTCTTTACATTGGAGGCTCTATTGTTGGAGTGCCTACCAATCAGATAATTGAATCCAAATCTGATCCACTTTATATTCAACCAAGTCGGAACACAGTGCTTCCTATTTATTTAACACGACACACTATAATCAATTCCGATAATCCGAATGGTGTAACTAATAACACTGGAAACTGTGGCATCGGATTGACAGCAGCTACCATAAATTCAGGAGGTCCAACAGCACATCTTCATGTTGAACGATCATTACGCTTTGATAATCTTAGTGGTAATATACAGCAAGGAGATGTTCTTACCTCACTTGATAATCTAGGAAATGTTACTTGGACTGATATTAATACCATAGCTGATGACGATTGGTATGAGGCACAATTGACTACACCCTCTAAAAATATTAATAATAACATTTATACACTTGGTGAGGTTGGGATTGGAATCAACAACCCCGCGGCAGATCTTCACATTGAGCGCAATGATATGCCAGTTGTTTTAGTAAGGGAAACAACACCTACAAATGGAGCTTCAATCCTTCTCGAAAGTGACCGTCAGTACCATTTGTTGTCGAACGAAGCTGGGATGTTTAGGATTCAAGACCTTACAGCAAATGAGGCCAGAGTATCTATAGACCCGCTTGGGAATGTTGGTATAGCTGTCGCAGCTCCTCAATTTCAGTTGGATGTTTTGGATAATGATGGCTTAGCAACTCTTGTATTACCAACATTTCCTTCGGTGCAAGCTAATGTCGCTGGGAATTTTCTTGCTGCGAATCCAGATCTTCAGGTACAAGTCGGAGTTGGAGTTTTAGGGCAAGGCACTGAAGGTTCCTTAGCAAATATTGGCCTTGCAGGTGTTACTACGGATCAGGCAAGCCCTAGTAATATTGGAGTAGGCGGTTTTGCCATTGACGCCACTGACAGAAATACGGGAGTTGCAGGAAGCGCAATAGGTTCCAGTATCACTGCTAACATAGGTGTCAGTGG
>CAYOYI010000340.1:0-4884 GCA_964408105.1 uncultured Chitinophagaceae bacterium
GAAAAGCTCACCGAGATAGCAACGAAGCTCGATGAGCAAAATATGCTGAAAAAGGCAGTATTGACTTTTGAAGAGGCTTGCACTTTTCTGGACGTAAGCCAATCTCATTTGTACAAACTGACCAGCGCGAAACAAATCCCGCATTTCTGCCCGCAAGGCAAAAAGCTCTACTTCAGGCGTGACGAGTTGGAAGGTTGGTTGCTTCGCAACCGGCAGTCAACTGCCGATGAGGTGCATGAGGACCCTGCCGAGTACACCCGCAAGGGCAGCAAGTAGAATTTTTATTGCAAACTGAAAAACTGGAAAGATGGCATCTTGTACCATTTTCAAAAACTTTACCATTCCGGTTGAGAACAAATCTCTCATCCTGATTGCAAAGGACATCGCTTCCGACAAATTCAAAGCGGAAGTTGAAGCAATACGAACCCTGATTGCTCAGGGCAAGGAAGAAGAAGCGCAGGAGCGAAAGCGCAAACTCCTTGCGTTCACTCCGTCCGCAACCTTCGAGGAGCAACGATTACTAACGAAGATGATGCAATACAGCGGATTCGTTCACCTTGACTTTGACAAGTTGACACCGGAGCAGTTGGAAGCAGCCTTCAATATCATCGCTTCCATCCCCTACACTGCCCTTTGCTTTCGCAGTCCGAGCGGCAACGGGCTTAAAGTATTCATTGAAGTCACGACAGGCGCAGAGCATCACGACATTGCTTATCAGCAGGTGCAGCATTATTATGAACAACGCCTCGGCATTCCATCCGACCCGAAATGCAAAGACATCACACGCCTTTGCTTTATGAGCCACGACCCGAGACTTTACAAAGACATCAGCAACCAAAAGTTTGAGGTAACACTGACCCAATCGCAGCCGTCCCTTTCCTCTCCTGACGGAGAGGAGCAGCAGCCAGCACCCGATTCTGACTACACAGAAGCACTACAGGATTGCTTGCGCTTCACCGAACAAAAGAAAACCTACACCGAAGGCAGCCGCAACGAGTTCATCTACACATTTGCATCCAATGCCAATCGTAAAGGCATCCCGCAGGACGTTGCTTTGCAATACTGCTTGCAGCAGTTCGATCTGCCCGAAAAAGAAACCCGCGCATCATTCCGCAGCGCATACACCCACCACGCAGGCGAGTTTGCAAAGTTTGCAAACTCTGCAAAGCCCGCACACGCGCATGAACTCGCAGAGGATTACCTGAAAAACACCCCGCTCATTCCCGTTGAACTCTATTTGCAAATGCCTGACCTTATCCAGCGCGGTGCTGATGTGTTCACACAGCGCAGGGAGCGGGATGTTTTTCTCACAGGCGCATTGGCAATTCTGAGCGGATGCCTGCCTAATGTAAAAGGCATTTATGACGGGCAGGAAGTCTTCCCGAATCTCTATTCATTCACAGTAGCCCCCGCAGCGAGCGGCAAGGGTGCTTTGAAGTTCGCCAAGATGCTTGCGGATGCTTACCACAACTTCATGCTTCAAGCCAGCCGTGATGCGGATGACCGCTACAAGCAGGAATTAGCGGAACATAAGGCAAGGCAGTATGCACGGAAGAAGGGCGACACCACCGTTGAAGAACCACCACAGCAGCCCGCCTTTCAGGTTGTGTTCATTCCCGCCAACACCAGCTACGCAAAAATTCTGTCGCACTTGGAGCAGAACGAAGGTTGCGGCATTATTTGCGAAACAGAGGCTGACACAATGGGCAACGTGTTCAAGCAGGATTGGGGAGGCTATTCCGACATGCTCCGCAAAGCCTTCCACCATGAGCGCATTTCCAGTTCCCGCAAGTCTAACAACGAGTTCATTGAAGTCAACGACCCCCGCCTTTCGGTTGCCCTCACGGGCACACCGGCACAGGTCACCGGACTGATCGCATCATCGGAAGACGGCTTGTTCAGCCGCTTCCTTTTCTATGCGTTCAAGGTAGAGCAGGAATGGAAAGACGTTTCACCTTATGCCAACCGCATCAATCTTACCGAGCATTTCAAAGGACTTTCGCAAGAAGTGTTTCGCATGATTGAATTTCTCCAAAGCGAAGAAACCACCATCGAGCTAACCCGCGAACAATGGGCACTGCATTACGCCACCTGCAACGCTTGGCTGAAAGATGTTACCCACTTCACAGCCGAGGAAGCCGCAAGCATCGTAAAGCGTTTAGGGTTGGTGATGTACCGTATCGCCATGCTTTTCACCGCCCTTCGCAAGTTTGAAAATGCAGAGTCAGCAACCACGCTGATTTGCACTGATGCCGATTTCACCACCGCTTTGCAGTTGGCTGAAATCTATCTGCACCACAACCTTTTAATGTTCAACAACCTGCCCAAGCAATCCGAAGAAACCCATTTCCGGGGCAGCGACAACAAGCGCAAATTCTTTGCGGCTTTGCCTGATGAGTCCACCCGCCAGCAAGCCGTTTCTATCGGCTCTCAGTTCAGCATGTCAGCCCGTTCCGTTGATGCTTTCCTGCGAACCCTCTTAGGAAGCCGCTTGGAGCAGCCCAAGACCGGGCACTACAAGAAAATCTCTTTCTGATTCCCTCTCCTTCAGGAGAGGGCAAGGGTGAGGTTTGCAACTTTGCAAACTTTGCAACCTTGCAATCCACAACGTGTGGATATTGTTCAAAACTTTTCCCGAATCCATTTTTCCAAATCGCTTATAATTAAACTATATCTGCCTCCCTCCAGGTATAAATACCAAACTCGGTAAAAAGTTTTTTCCACTCCGGTCAATTGACCGGAGGTTGTTAATCTAAAGTCAACTGAATATGGAATCACTAAGAAAGAGTATTGCATTAAAGCAAAAGGCGTTGCCTTCTGTTCGGAAGAGCGTGAATGTTAAGCCGGACGAATTAACCCAAACCATCTCGCTGAATGTCATTCCGTTTACCCCGCAGGTCACGGAGAAGGAGTTTGCCTTTTACAACAAGAAAGGCGAGGGACTTTATCCCATCAAATGGAAGGCGCTCTTTCAAATCATGCCTGAATGGATGGAGAAAAACAAGCAGCATCTCTACACTGACTTTCAGGAGCCGAAGCCCGGTGCGGTAGTCACCGCAAAAATTGATTTGGCAAAACACTATCACTTTGCCCAGCACTATTTCCGCTACCTCATTTTGCAATACTTCAAGACCAAAGCCGATGTCGTGTTCCCCAACTTCACCAATGACATTGAAGTGTGGTTTCACGATGAAGACTTGGATGCTGCCAAATACAAAGTCTATCAGAACTTCACCATCAAAGTGCAATACGCAAGGGTATCTGATACATTTGAGCTTGTCGTTTCTTATGACGGCACATCAAAAATCCTGAAGAAAAGCCTCAAAGAGTTGGTTGACTTCCCGCAGGACAAGTACAACTGGATAAACTGCAACGGCATCCTGAAACGCTTCAAAAAAATGACACCGGATGACAAGCAGCACATGGAGAATCTGTTTCCGGTGTTGTCTAATCCTATGAAACCGCTGCTCGGCATTCCTTCCGATAAGCCCATTTTTGAAAATCGTTATCCTGAATATTTCGAGCGCATCAATGAGTTTCATGACAGTTTCATTAACACGCCCGATTTTCAAACTGCAACGGGCATCACCGTGAACGGTTTCCACGAAGTCCCTGATGATAAAGTCATTAAAGTGCATCACACTTCCAACCGTATGATTTTCGGAAATAATGTTACCGACATCAACGCTCAAAAGGGCATGATTAATAACGGTCCTTACCGCCCGTCACCGCACAACAAGGTGCGCCTGTTTTTTATCTACCCTGCGAGCGAAAGGAAAGAATTGGTGGAGAAGTTCTACAAATATCTCAAAGAAGGTTTCTTCGGGAGAGACTTCAATGGCAATTTGAAACAATTGTTTCCTAACCTCACCGATTACATTCACCAGCCCTTTGAAATGGATCCGAAAGACAGCATCGCTTTCACTTCCACAGCCACCGCCTTTCAGGAAATAAAAACAGCCATTGGCAATAAGACGCTTCATCCCGACACTCGTTACCTTGCAGTCTATTTCAGTCCCGTTCCGAAAACTGAAAAAGATGATGCGCTCCACGGCATCTACTACAAGGTGAAAGAACTGCTGTTGGATCATGGTGTCACTTCGCAGGTTATCTACAAGGAAAATATTGCCAACAAGTCGTTCAATTATTTCCTGCCCAATATTGAAGTGGCGATGTGCGCTAAACTCGATGGCATTCCCTGGCGGCTCAATAGGACAACCGCAAATGAGTTGATTGTAGGCGTGGGCGCTTTCTATAATCACACGCACAAAACAAAGTATGTCGGTAGCACTTTCTGTTTCAACAATGAAGGCAGCTTTCAGGAGTTCGATTGCTTTCGCGCTGATGAAACGGACATGCTCGCAGGCTCAATCCGCAAGGCGGTGATGCACTATGTGGTGGAAAATGAAAATGTATCAAGGCTTATCATCCACTTCTACAAGAAAATTTCAGAGAAGGAGTTGAAGCCCATACTTCAGATTCTCCGCAAGCTGAATCTCGACATTCCGGTAATCATTGTTACCATTAACAAAACCGAGAGCAAGGAACTGTTGGCATTTGATACGGAAGATAGCAACCTGATGCCAATCAGCGGAACGATGGTGCAGACAGGATTTCGGGAATACTTGATGTTTAATAACATCCGCTACACCAACTTTTCAACCCTGAAAGGCAAGGACTATCATTTCCCGATTAAGGTGTCGCTTTTCTGTGATAAAAAAGACGTATTGACCGATGTATTGGTCGTGAAAGAACTGCTCGACCAGGTGTATCAGTTCAGCCGCATGTACTGGAAAAGCATCAGCCAGCAAAATCTCCCCGTCACCATCAAATACCCTGAAATGGTAGCGGAGATTTACCCCTACTTCGAGCATGACAAACTGC
>CAYOYI010000341.1:0-4882 GCA_964408105.1 uncultured Chitinophagaceae bacterium
CCGTAAAGTAGCCAGCACATTCTCATCAACAGGAACACCTTCTGTATTTATGCATCCTGGAGAAGCGCAGCATGGCGACTTGGGCATGTTGGGAAAGGAGGATATCCTGCTGGTATTCTCAAATTCCGGTAAAACAAGGGAGGTGATTGAAATGGTAAATCTTGCAGGCAAGATGAATGGCGTTAAACTTCCTACAATAACGCTTACTTCACACACGGATTCAGAACTTGCTGAATCCTCTGATGTGGTTTTAAGTATAGGGAATATTAAAGAAGTCTGTTCATTGGGAATGGCCCCAACAACATCCACAACCGCAATGCTTGCATTAGGTGATGTGTTGTGTGTACTGGTAATGGAAGAGAATAAATTCACAATGGAAGAATTCGCCAGGCGTCATCATGGCGGCTATCTCGGTGATAAATCCCGCAACCATGCCTGAGTTTATTGTGATAGCAGGCCCTTGTGTTGTTGAGGACCTGAAGACATGTTTGGATGTCGCGCGAAAAGTAAAAGGTATTTGCGACAAAATAGGGTTTAAATACATTTTCAAGAGCTCTTTCAAAAAAGCCAACCGAACAAAGATTGATTCCTTCAGCGGAAAAGCTGAATCGGAAGCCTTCAATATTCTCAAAGAAGTAAAGAAAAAAACGAAACTCCCTATTCTCACCGATGTGCATGAAGCGGCTGATGTTGGTAAGGTGAAAGACTTTGCCGACTATTTGCAAATACCCGCGTTCTTATGTCGTCAAACAGATTTACTACTGGCTGCGGGCAAGTCCGGTAAATGGGTGAATATTAAGAAGGGCCAGTTCGCTTCACCCGAAAGCATGGGCTTTGCGGTTGAAAAAGTACGCTCTACCGGAAACAAAAAAGTGATGCTTACCGAGCGTGGAACAACTTTTGGCTACCAGGATTTGGTGGTTGACTTTCGCTCGGTGCCGCGCATGAAAAAACTCGGTGTACCTGTGATTGTTGATTGCACACATTCCTTACAAAAACCGAATCTTGCCAAAGGCATTAGTGGTGGCGATCCCGAGATGGTTGAAGCCCTATGTCGTGCAGCAGTCGCTGTTGGGGCTGATGGGATATTTATTGAAACCCACCCCAATCCATCAAAAGCATTGAGCGATGCGGAAAGCATGATTCCATTGAAGGAGGTGAGCGGAATTCTCACTCGCTGCAGCAAAATTTTAAAGGCCGTAAAGTAAGCTGCCTTTGGAAGGCTACGCACCTTATAAAAACTCCAAATTTCATTACTATATATATGGTAGCGGAAGCAAGCCGCTGTTGACTTTCCACGGCTTCGGACAAACCGGTGAAATGTTTGAGCCAATTAAAAGTTCTCTGGGCAAAATCTACAAAATCTACTCCTTTGATTTCCCGTTCCACGGGTTAACCAAATGGGAGGAGACAAAACCATTTACCAAAACAGAGATGATTCACTTCCTGGAAGAATTCATGATGATAGAAGGGTATTCCAGAATTTCATTGATGGGATTCAGCATGGGCGGAAGAGTTGTGCTCTCGCTGTTGCAGGACATATCGGACAAGCTGGATGAAGTTTTTCTCATCTCTGCAGATGGAATTTCAGAACGCATCTATTACAGGAAAGCGCTTGCAAATAAAATAGGTGACAAATTCTTTCGCCAGATGTTACGGCATCCAAACATTCTCATTAATTCCACAAAAGCATGCAGCAAGATCGGTCTCACGAAAAAATATGTTGCTGATTATGTTTCGCGCTACATCAGCAGTAAGCGGAGAAGAGAGAAGATTTACCAGATATGGTTGTCTATGAGCACCTTTCGCTCGGATTTGAAAAAGGTGGGAAAGGCTGTAAAGCAAAATCATCTTAAAGTTTATTTGCTCTGGGGGAAGCGTGATAGAATTCTGCCGGTCGCGCTTGCACATAAACTAAAAGCTGCAGTTCCTGAATGCGAATTGAACCTGGTAGATGGCGGACACTTTATAGTTGATGAGAGACTGAATGAAATATTTCTCAACCTCAAGAAATGAGCATCATCATCGGTATTTCCCTACTCCTGTTAGGTTGGTATGTATCGCTGATGTTGTTTTATTACTGGGGTTGGCTAAAGACCAGATCATTTAAAGCCGACCCGCATTTTTCCCCAAAGACCAAAGTCAGCGTAATTATTGCTGCGCGAAACGAGGAGGAAAAAATTGGTAATTGCGTTCGCTCGATTCTGAATCAGGACTATCCACCTGAGTTGTACGAAATCATTTTGGTAGATGACCATTCAGAAGACAATACGATGAAGGCATTCTTAAATGTAGCTCCGTCATTGCGAGATCCAATTACCGGGCAAAAAGCGGATGAATTGGAGCGAAGCAATCCCCTGAGTCAAAGTAATAAACGGATTGCTTCGACACGACTTGTAGCGCTAAGTATGGCAGTCGAGTCTCGCAATGACGCTAAACTTTTAAGCTTTAAAAAGCAAGCCATCTCTAAAGGAATTGCTGCGGCACAAGGCGAGCTGATTATTACAACAGATGCTGATTGCATTGCAGAATCGGGCTGGATAAAAAATATGGTAAACTATTATGAAAAGAATGAACCGGTAATGATTGCAGGACCTGTAGCGTTCACCGGAGAAAAAAGCTGGCTGGAGAAATGGCAATCACTCGACATGTGCGGCATGATGGTGATCACTGCCGGGGCGATCACGAATGGATTCCCCAATATGTGCAACGGAGCAAACCTTGCGTATCAAAAGCAGGCCTTTCTTGACGTGAATGGTTTTGAGGGGGTTGATAACCACCCGAGCGGTGATGATGTGATGCTCATGATGAAGCTTTCAAAAAAATTTCCGGGAGGAGTTCATTTTTTAAAATCAGAAGATGCAATAGTTTACACTCAGCCGGAGAAGAATTTAAGCTCACTTTTTCAGCAGCGGCTGCGGTGGTTATCGAAAGCCACAGCTTTTCCGGATTGGAAAGTTTCGGCTGTGATGGTGCTGTCTTATGTTTTCAATCTCTCTATTGTAGTGAATCTCATCGCGGGAATTTTTTGGATGCACTTCTTGTGGACAGGGTTGATTGCGCTGGTTGTTAAATCTGTTGTTGAGTTTTTAATACTCTACAGCGGCTGCCGGTTTTTCAAAAAGGAAAACCTGATGAGACTATTTTTACCTGCAGAGGTTTTTCATATCCTGTATGTGCTGATTGTGGGTGGTGCAAGCTGGGTAACGGGTTTTGGGTGGAAGGGGAGGAGGTACTAATGGGATTTTTAAATGATAGGCCTTAACAGAATGTTGAGTGCCGAACGGCAATTAGTTTCTAATTGCGACTCCAAACTAGTCAAGGTTGAGCGCTGCAACATATTTCAATAAAAAAAGCTGGTCAAGTGACCAGCTTTTAGTGAAGGTCAGAGATTTTTCCAATCACCATTAATCGCTGAAACACTATATCGGTGTGAGGAGCATCAGGCAATTCATTTGTTAAGTCTTGACCGGCCCAGTGCTCGTAATGTTTGCCATCACGCCAGAGTCGGCTGTTCGTTACATCGTAGATTACTCCTTTGTAAGCAATCCAGATTTCGGGTCTGTCCTGACCGTTACGCAGTGCGAGTTGTGATTTTGTATAGGTAGGCAGGGCCAACTATGGTCTATCGACTATTAACTCCGGCTCAGCAACAATCCCCTTCTCCACCAGGTACTCCGCAATTTGAACTGCATTCGTAGCCGCGCCCTTTCGCAGGTTATCGGAAACAATCCACATGTTCAGTGTGTTTGGTTGTGATTCATCGCGCCTCAATCTGCCAACAAAAACCTCATCTTTTTCATGAGCATCTTTAGGCATCGGGTATTTGAAACTTGAAACATCATCCACAACAATAACTCCCGGAGCTTTTTCAAGCAATGCTCTTACGTCTTTGAGATCATAATCTTTTTCAAACTCTACGTTCACCGATTCGGAATGTCCGCCAATCACGGGGATGCGAACGGTGGTTGATGTAACGCGGATGGAATTGTCGCGCATAATTTTTTTCGTTTCGTCCACCATCTTCATTTCTTCCTTGGTGTAGCCATTCTCAAGAAACTCAGCGATATGCGGGAGCGCGTTCATGTCAATGGTGTAGGGATAAACCATTTCACCTTTCACGCCCTTGCGCTCGTTCATCATCTGGTCAACAGCTTTCTTGCCGGTGCCGGTCACACTTTGGTAAGTTGAAACAACAATCCTTTTGATTTTGTACTTCTTGTGCAGTGGTTCAAGCGCCACTACCATTTGAATAGTTGAGCAGTTTGGATTGGCGATGATCTTGCTCTTGGCATTCAAAACGTCAGCGTTCACTTCTGGAACGACCAACGGCACATTCGGATCCATGCGCCAGCAGGAGGAATTGTCAACTACAAATGTTCCAACTGCCGCAAACTTTGGCGCCCATTCTTTTGAAGGGCCAGAGCCTGCCGAGAAAATTGCGATCTGCGGTTTGGCAGCAACAGCATCGGCAATACTGACAAGTTTATATTTATCTCCTTTAAAAGTGACTTCTTTCCCAACCGATTTTTCGGAAGCGGCAGGGATCAATTCAGTAACGGGGAAGTTCCTTTCTTCCAAAACCTGGAGCATTTTGCTCCCTACAAGGCCGGTGGCACCCACGACTGCAACACGCATGAGAATTAACTTTTGGGCAAAAATAGTTTATTATTTTTAGGCTCTTTCCTGGGTATATCGTGAAAAAAGTAATCCTTTTGGGACTGTTCCTACCACAACTTTTGTTTGCTCAATTCAGCGACAATTTCAGTGACGGAGATTTTACAAATAACCCGACCTGGTCAGGCGATGACACTGCGTTTACCATTGTAAACATTTTTGGCAACGATGAACTGCGCTCCAACTCAACAACCGCTTCATCCAA
>CAYOYI010000342.1:0-4872 GCA_964408105.1 uncultured Chitinophagaceae bacterium
GCGTAAACATTGCCCTCTCCGCATTCAGGATTTATTACGGGGTAATCACACTTCATCGGATTATACAAACCGTCCCCATCAGCGTCATAGAATGGCGCCAGATCGTCTTCGATAGTCATTAACTTACCACTGGCGCTTCTTACTTTATCATTACCTTTTGCAGGCCACTCCCGTATAGCTTCCGGGATATCGCTTTCGAGGAGTTCACCATTTTTTAGCTGGCAAAGCGCCAGCATGGAGTCAATATCGGTGCCATTTACCTTCCAGAAGCGGTTATAATCACTACACACATCGCTGGTTACCGTAGCGCTTCCATCCAGTGGCCCCGGCCAGAAGTCATTGCCGCTCTGGCGATAAGTCTGGGCGGCCACCTTTAAATTTCCTCCGGCATCAATACCGCCCAGCCAAATGGCTCCTGCGAACAAAGAATGTACGGACCTTGCTGAATTAGCAGGCACTTTTGGTATTTCGTAGCGCGCATCATTGAGATTCCACCAGAGGTCACCACCGTTAAGCAGCGTTGTGCGGACATTATTTATATCGAGGTCAACCTTAGCTGTAGCGGGCGAGCACGATGCGGCCAGCCCCTTGTAGGATGTTGTGCTGGTTTTCCCCGAGCCGATATTTTCTTTGGCGGAAAGGCCGGCACTGCAAAACATTCCTGCAAGCAGAATGACGGTACTTTTCAATTTGGTATTCATGACTATCAATTTTCCAACTTAAAACTTAAATATGGCGCCTAACCTTATCTGGCGGGGAAGGCTGAAATTGCTGTCCCTTCCGCCAGATGGATCAAAGCCGCTCGAAACATAAGCAGTGTACATATCCATGTATGACTGGGCATTAATCTGGTTTGCAACATCCTGCTGCCCCACCTCTGACGCCAGATAGCCGTCATCATCCGGATTTCCGGTGTAAGGATATATTTTAATGACGTTTTTCGTATTCAGCAAATTCTGTATGATAAGATATACCTGAAGGTATAAGTCCCTTTTCGTTTTTCCCTCATCGGCATTTCTGAAGTTCAGCTTGAAATCTTTTTGCACACGCAGATCAATTCGGAAGTTCCAGGGGAGCCGGGAACCGTTATTATCCCCCGATAAAATTCTGCGCGTGGCAACACCACTGACCGCTTCAGGGGTTGCATTTTCCTGTGCTGTGTATGGCTCTCCGGACCTTGCCCTTACGGTCAGATTGATGAAAGCATTTTGTAAAATATTAACGTTCTTGATCTTGGGTCCGTTATAGTCTTTGCCCTCCCCGTAGCCATAGTCAATTGAAGCGGCAATAACATGTCTTGAGTCATAGCTCAAGGGAAACACTGCGCGCAGATTAGGTTGGTTGGCGCTTACGAGATTGCGTTGCGAGGTGGCGCTTGAACCCGTTCCGTCCGCCCATTGAATGGTATAGTTTAAACGAAGAGAAACGTTACTTGTCCTTGTCTTTCTTAAGTCATAGGCTATAGAAAAGCCTTTAACATTGCCCACGTCAATATTCGTAAACGTGTTGTACGCCACAGGATAGAAATATTGCATCTGGGTTACCTGGATCATATCCTTCAAATTCCTGTAGAATGCAGAAATGGTGATGGCGGAATTTGATGTTACCAACTGCCGGAAGCCAAGCTGATAGTCAATTGTTTGTTCCGGTTTTAAATCCGGATTATTGACAAAAAGTCCAATATTGTTTTCGAGGAAGAGCCAATCGGTTGGCGATGTCCTTAGATTTGATGGCGGACGCTGGCTCAACATATCAAAGTGGGCAAAGAATGAGGCCTCATCAGTCAGATTGAACGAAAATGCCACACGCGGCATTACCGTGATCTGCGGTTCGTAGTCCTTGAATGATTGATTAGGATCGTATTCCTCAGATCCTATTTTAGTTGCGGGATCTACAATGAATGGGAACACCTGGCTCTGACCGGCAGGATACAGCAACTTGGGATTAGTGGTTTCCACCCCTTCGGCAGTGTACCAGGTGTCTCCGTCACGGTAGCCCGTGGGAGTTGGATTTTGCCTTGTAAGATCATCCACATAAACCACAAAATCATCTCCGATATTGGCGGGAATAACGGCATCCGGGTTAAGCAAGTTTCTCGCTTCCCCTAAAGTATATGCCCGATATAGAGTATAGGGATCGCGTAAAACCTTTTGATTAGCATCAAAGCGATCAATTCTCAATCCAATGTTGAAGAGGATGTCCTTAAAGTTGAACTTATCTTGTATAAAGGCAGCCAGATATATCGGACGGTGTGAGCCAATAGGCCTGGTGTAATTGCCGTTTGCATCTTTTTGCTTAAAGAAATCTTCAAAAGAAGGCTCGCTGGTCAACCGATTTCCCTTGTAATCATACCCATAATAGTTAACGTAGGAATTTCCATTGTTAAGCAATTCATCAGCGCTGAACATATCGAGCGAAAAGAAATCAGGGGAGAGAGCATCAATATTGACCCAGGTCCTATTTGTTTCGTCACCAAAAAGTTTCATTCTCAGAGTGCTGTCAAAAACAGTTTGTTGCTGGCGATAATATGGCCTGTCGTAAATGATCGTATCGTTTTCAGTGAAAGCGGGCCGGTTGGGGTCATTCCAAGCGTATTCCTCCCCGTCAATTATTAAATGTGGATTAGTGCGATCCAATCCGTCAATATGAGTATTGGCAAGCTGCCGCATCAATTCCCATAACCCAATGGACCCGATAGAATATCCCCGGAGGATTTGCTGCTCAAATTCAAAACCGAATTCAATAGCGTGTTTGCTGCGTGCTGCCGAGCCGGGTTTTAAAATATCCACAGAGCCTAAGAGGCTCACCCGGTATTGCTCCTGGTCATCATCAATTCCGTAACCGTTAAACTGTCTTCCGGTATTGAACCAAATGCCATGCGGCACACGCGGCCGGTCACCGTTGCGAAGAGCATTATTCAGAATAATCTGGTCTAAGTTGTTGATAGCATCGGCCGACCATTGCCCGTTGTTGAAAGTTCCCCCGGCTAATTCGTATAATCGGCTTGTAAACGCTGTACCCGTAGGATTGACATCCCCCGGAGTGAATAAAACCGCAGCACTGCTATCACCGCTCTGCAGATTGCCCCGTAACCGCGTCAGCGAGTCAACATCTGATGCGTAAGTCGGAACCCTGACAATATCGAACTTCCCTATATAACCATAGTCAAACAATCTGTCTTCATGGTCATCATCCATGTATTGATTATAAACCTTTGTGAAGTCAAACTGAAGTGAGTAATAAGCATTTTGAAAAGCACTCTTTTTGGCCTCGGTGTCATCGGCTCCTGATTTTTGTCCGAACCGTTGGAGAAACCGACCATAAACTC
Organism: uncultured Chitinophagaceae bacterium; assembly: GCA_964408105.1. GTDB lineage: Bacteria > Bacteroidota > Bacteroidia > Chitinophagales > CAIOSU01 > BPHB01. The sequence goes on from CAYOYI010000342.1 coordinate 3,329, forward strand.
TCCAGGTGGTTTCTTTATAAAGCGGATTGTTGATGTAATTAAACACGGTATAACGGTCAACCCAGTCATGACGTCTGACATAGTCATAACTTCCGCCCACAGTTATATTGATATTGTCTGTTGCGGAAAGATCAAACTTACCAGAAGCGGAATAATTGTTCTCTAAAACATTAGGCTTGGTCTTTACTTTTTCTATGTCAGAGGCGGTAGCGGTTTCAGTAGTAACGATAAACTTGCTTGGATCAGCAGGTGATGGCGTGAGCGGGTTTTGTTCAAAATACTTGAGCCTGTCCTCTTTTGCAACATAGACTCCAGCCGCAGAAGGGCTTGCATCTTCTTGCCTGAGATATTCCCCTGCAACGTAGAAGCCAAGCATGGTTTTTTCTTTATCTGTTCCCTTAAACTTCTTAATGATCGGCCCGGTGAGCTCGAGTCCTGCAAGAGTATAGCCATAAGCATCCATCCCCTGAGAAGTGGTTACTTCAACTCCGCCATTAAACTGCCGGGAAGGTCCTCTCGTGGTGATGGTAACCACACCGCCTGTAGCATCACCGTATTTAGCAGGCATCCCCCCCGTGATTACTGTTAATTCTTCAATTCCCTGAGCCGGCAGTTTGGAACTGCCTCTCACCCTGATACCATCAATATACACTTCCGTACCGTCAGACCTTGCACCTTTGATGTTCAAAGCCCCGCCTTCATCAGCCTGATAAACCCCCGCGCTTAATGAAGCGATCGAGTTGATGTCCTTGGTTGGAAGCTTTTGTATTTCCTCTTTGGAGATAGTGGTCTTGGTGGAATTGTTTTCCTTGTCAATCAGGGGAACTTTGTACTCAATTACTTCAACAACACCTAATACAGTTTCTTCAGGCTTCACCGACACGTCTAATTCCGTGATCTTGTCACCGGAAACCACAACTCCCCGTGTGATGGAAGTGGCATATCCGATGTAAGATACCTTGAGATCATACTTACCAGGAGCAAGTGGCTTAATGGTGTAATAACCGTCAAAGTCCGTGGTGGAACCCGTGACAAGCTTGCCTTGCTGCTCGGCTGCAACGTTGGCAAACGGAATCCCTTCACCTTTTTCATCAGTAATCCGGCCGGTTATTTCCCCGGTCTGGGCAAGCAGGTATGCTGCCTGAAAAATCAGAAATGTTGCGACAATTATCCTTCGCATAACCAGTTGTTAATCATTTTTTTAAAAAGAAGCCGGTAAAGATAATTATTTTCCCAAGCCACGCTACCCGCCACTTCAAAAAATTACATTGACCGGACAATTAACCTCACCGCGCCCCTCTCCTACGGGAGAGGGAGTCTCAGCCTCATCTTATTTCAAGGCAAACATCCGTTGCGTTCTATAATTACGATACTATAGATTTGATTTTGGTTGCGAGTACAATTGCAATCCTTTTGTAAGAATCTTGCGTGAGGCCGGCAATGTGGGGCGTGAGCAGTATTCTCTGCTCCAGCACGAGCGCATCGAACCAAATCTTCTGCTCTTCATTCAACTGCGCAAGCTTTTCATTTTCCAAAACATCGAG
>CAYOYI010000343.1:0-4872 GCA_964408105.1 uncultured Chitinophagaceae bacterium
ATAACGTTTTGATTCCATCAGTTTCCTATTTACAAAGCACTGTCGAGAAAATGCTTTTCGTGACTTCACGCAGGATCATTCCGTGGGATACAAAGGCTGGTGTGCGCAGGCGCGGCATCCGCCTTACGGATTGGCTGATAAGCAAGGATTCCTCATTTCGCGACCGGGTTTGGAAAGCTGTTAAAGACCGTATTCTATACCTGATGAGCAATATTGACACCCTTCCGCACCTTAACCGGATACCGATTGAACGAGCACTGAACAGGCTGCCGATGAAAGTTTTTGCAATTCAGATACATTCTGCACTTAAGGAGTCAAGATATTTTGACAAGCAGACCTCGTTACAAAATATGGGGAAAAATGGCAGGCCTGTTCTTATCCTCAAAAGCAATAAGGATATTGTCGCTCGTTTTGTTGACCGCATTTACCAGGGCGAGAACATTGAGGTAAGAGACCTAACGAACTATCAGGAAAAAGATCTTTTCCGCGAACATCTATATCACATGGTGAATCCGCTAAAGACCTCCAGAATCATTGATGAGTTCATCAGGAAAGTGGAAGAGCAATACGAGGAGGAAAATCAAACTAACCGGACGCCTGTCGCTAAGGCTTCGTGACCTGTATTACTGCTGTTGTGATTGCAGTATTTTGCTGGCTTCCTGAATCCAAATATCCGGGCCTCCTGCAAGATATCCGGTGCTGCCTATTTTGGCAAAGCTGATCTGCGTATCATTTTTAGTTGGTGTAACAAACCAAACTGTCGGATATCCTCTTACCCCAAACATTTGCGCGATCTCAAAATTCTGCTGTTGAACTGCAGGATCAAGCTGAGTGCGTCTCGGAAAATCCAACTCCACCAGGACAACGTTTTTACTTGCCCAGGTTTGAAACTGTGGTTTCATAAAAACCTCACTTTGCAGGCGTTTGCACCATCCGCACCAGTCACTGCCGGTGAAAAAGAGAAACAAAGGCTTTTTTTCCTTTATAGAAAGATCCACCGCTTTCACCAGATCAGTGTGCCATACCAAAGATGACGTTTGTGAATTCGTGCCAATAGATAAGGCTGTGATGAATATGATTGCGATAAGCTTCATAGGAAATCAGTAAGGTAATTCAGGTAACCGAAATTAACAACAATTTGCCATAAGGGTGGCCTCGTTTGCTTTACGTGCCCGGTTTAGTAAAAGATGCAATTTTGACAAGTAATTATTATTTTGCATAAAGTGAAAAAAGAATCTGCCATAAGACTGGGCTTACTATTCGTTATTACGGTGGCGTTTTTGCTATTGGTAAAACATACTGCACTTGGTGATTTTTTCAAGTTTGACCAATTAAAAAACGCCATGCTTGAAGCAGGTATCACGGGCATACTTTTGTTTATTGCTGCATTTGTTGCAGGCACATTGCTGAATATACCCGGCTTTCTGTTTATCATCGTTGGATTGCTGGTGTATGGATACGCCCTTGGATTGCCTGTGGTTTATTTCGGAGGCTTGCTTTCTGTTGTGATCCATTTCCTTTTTATAAGAAGCATAGGAGGCAAACCTCTTGGGGAAATTCAAATGCCTGTCATAAAGAAAGTAATGAAAAGGATAGATCAGAATCCTGTAAAAACAGTAGCCCTGGTCAGGATATTTCTTTTTATCTCACCTCCTGCCAACTACACATTGGCGCTTTCAAACGTTACTCTCGCCAACTATGTTGTTGGCACCATGATCGGCATGATCTTTCCGATGACACTGCTGTGCGCATTACTTTATTTCGCACGCGAAGCCGTCATCCGCTGGATTCAATAAGTCTTAGAAACCTTGAAATGCTGTGATTCTCCGTTAGCCGATAGCCCGACAATATAAACACCGCTGCTTAATCCTGCATGTTCAAAGTCGATGGTTTCACGATATTTACCCGGTTCCTGATTCTTAAAAGCAAAAGTAAGTACCACTCTCCCACTCAGGTCAAGTATCTGAATGGCTACATCAGTATTCTTTTTAATTGTATAAGTCACTATAGCAGTGCCATCAACAGGATTCGGTGAAATGCCGGCATTGCTGAAAGTAACCGCTCCCGGATTGATCCCGGTCGCGGATTGCTTGAGAATGGTAAAGCGATCCATGATCTCGCCATGAGCGGCAAGGTACCTTCCATCAAGCCTGTCGCCATCCACATCAAGGATGAATGAGCCGAGGCATGTATCACATGCGCGCCCGTAATAAATTGCCGGATGCTCTATAGGGCTGTATGAATTCACATTACTGCAGCCGCCCTGCACCACATACACGGTTCCTAATCCCGCATCAGGGCCATCGGTATATTTTACATAGGCTTCGCCAATTGAATCATTGCCGCTTGAACCATCAATCATCATATCAGGGGTGAATGAATCTTTATAATAGTAATGTCCATTAATCAGATAACTGCGCTGATAATTGTGATCATGGCCGGTAAGCACAAGGTCAACGCCATATTTTTCAAGCACCGGATTGAAATGCAGACGTGAGGCAATGCAGAAAAACTGGAAGCTGCTCGCTTCCGTGAAATTATCCTGACCGCTGTAAGGACACTGATGCCAGTAGGCGATCTTCCATTTTTTTGTCGTTGCGGCAAGATCAGCTTTCAGCCACTCGATCATAGGAGATGTGAATGACGTATCACTATCGGCAACACCAACCCAGTCATAAGCCGGTGTCCAGGAACCCAACTCTGAATTGAGGCAGATAAAATGAATGTCCCCATAATCAAAAGAATAAAACAACTTGAGATTTGAAGGCACTCCACCCATTTCCCCATGAATCGGTGGCTCGATCATCCTGAAATACGGGCCGTCATGAGTATTCGGATCTTCCCCGCACAAAACCGGAAGCTGAGTTATAGGGTCTTGCCAGGGGCAAATGCTGTTGTAATCATGATTGCCTGAAGTCGAATAAAATGGCAGATTCGGAAAAAGCTCCGCATATCCATTAGGGCCGGAGAAAACTTTCGTCTGATATTCCTGATCAGTGCCATCATCATAAACGTTGTCTCCGAGCCACAGCCAGAAATCCGCAGCGCCTTCCGATGCTGCAAAATCCTTGTATGATTCCTTCACGATGCGCGCGCCATCGTTACCATGCCCGAAATCTCCCATCGCCCAAATCCTCACGGGCGTGGGTGCGGCAGGATCAGGGCCGGTAGTGAAATACATCATCGAATCGCTGTCCAGTACCTGTGAACTGCTGCCGATGTTGTAATAATATTTTGTTCGTGGCGTAAGCCCGCTGATCTTAACACGATGCTCAGTCGAAATGGAATCACCATCGGCAAATACAGCTAATGAGTCAGGAATTTCACCATAGTAAACCCTGCTATCGGTAAGAGAATCCGTTCTCCAGCAAACAATAATGCTGTTAGGACCCAAGCTTTGAAGGTAAGGTCCGCGGGTGACGGTCTGGGCGCAAACAAAATCGATATTCAGAAAAAGACAGGAGGCAAGGATGAGGATGGAGACTGCTGCGTACTTCATGGATTAATTTTCATAAGATAAATCTAATGAAAGTTTAACGGAATTTAGGTAGTGGAATGAATTATTTACCGGCACGACATTACGATTTTTGCAAAAACATCCATGTGAACGATTTTCTAACTTTCTCTTTTTTAATTCTTACGTCACTCACCGGCCTTTGTCAAGATTCTTTGCTGTTTCATCACGGCAAGGCAATCACCTCAGTCAGTGATTGGGAGAACTTGCGAAAGCCCGAAATCAAAAATCTTGTACTTGAAAATGTTTATGGCTTCTTGCCCGAACCGGCTGAGTGGGATTCTAAGGTGGTCAAAGAAGTCATGTTGAATGATCGAAGTACGCACTACAAAGAGGTGGAAATTCAACTTTTCAAAGAGCACCTCCCTACACGATCCATCAGGCTTTCCATATTTCTTCCCGCAAATCAAAGCAAGCCCGCTCCGGTGGTACTTGCATTAAACAAATGCGGAAACATTGAAGTGGTTCCGACAGAAGATGTTGGAGCACGTGATGACAGGACATTGCATCCAAAATGTTTGAAAACTATTGAGCACAAAGACGGGACGATTGAATCTCTTAGAGGGAGTCAAAAAAACTTTTGGGCAATTGATTCAATGCTGAAAAGAGGTTATGCTTTCGCAACATTTCACGAAAGTGATATTGTAGCTGACATCAACAACATCGACCAGGGAATATTTCCATTTTACCCGGAACTGAAATGTGATACCGGTTGGAAGATTATCTCCGCATGGGCATGGGGATTACAACGCGCAATTGATTACCTTGTAAGTGATGATCAAATTGATCCTACCCGTATAATTCTATTTGGCCATTCACGCAGAGGCAAAGCAGCTTTGCTTGCAGCAGCGTTAGACGAAAGAGTAGATATGGTTGTTCCGCACCAAACCGGAACAGGCGGAATGGCGCTGAGTAAAAAACATCCGATGGAAAGCATCAGGCGCATCAATAGAACTTTTCCGTTTTGGTTTAATGACAAATTCAAAACTTACTCCGGAAAGCCAAAAACACTTCCATTAGACCAGCATTATTTACTGGCATTAATAGCTCCGCGCCCCGTCATTGAAACTGTTGGCAAGCGCGATCTATGGAGCAGCTATTGGCTATCTCTAAAAACATTAAAGTTGGTTTCCTCTGTTTATGAATTGTATGGAATGCAGGGATTAAGTGGCAACGGTAAAATATCAAAAGGTAGCGATTTCAAAAACAATCAGGGAACAATTGTACAAGTGAGGCGGCCATATCCGCATACAATGAACGGTGACTACTGGAATTTTATTCTTGATTTTGCTGACCTGAAACTGAAATAACCCTGCGTTAATAAATCCATATTATTCCATTGCCATTTTGTATCTTGC
>CAYOYI010000344.1:0-4824 GCA_964408105.1 uncultured Chitinophagaceae bacterium
CCGGGCTTAGCGGTAAGGAGATCGCAGAAAAAATGCTTCGCGAAAATAACATTCGCGATGTGCAGGTGATTTCAGTTCCCGGTCAATTAACCGACCATTATAATCCTTTAAAGAAAACCGTGAACCTTAGTCCGGAAGTTTATAGCGGCAGAAGTGTTGCTGCTGCTGCTGTTGCAGCACACGAATGCGGCCATGCCGTACAACACGCGCAAGCCTACATGTGGCTTCAGATGCGCTCTGCATTGGTGCCTGTAGTCAGCGTCTCGTCACGATGGATGCAGTGGGTGTTGCTTGCTGGAATTTTAACGATCAACGTATTCCCACAATTGCTGATGGTTGGTATCGCCCTGTTCGCGCTCACAACTTTGTTCAGTTTCATTACACTTCCAGTCGAGTTTGATGCTTCAAGACGTGCTCTTGTTTGGTTGGAAAGCACTCGCATGACAACCGAAAAGGAACATGGCATGGCAAAGGATGCTCTTAAATGGGCAGCTATGACATACGTGGTGGCTGCACTGGCATCATTGGCAACATTGCTCTATTACATCTCCATCCTCAACCGGAGACGTTAAAAATGTGACGAAAATATAGTTGAAAATCAACGACTTACAAGACCCCGTTGCTGAAAAGTAGCGAGGTCTCTTGTTTTGATGAGGTTAAAGAAATATCTTTGCCAACCTTTTTAAAACAAGCAAAGGCCGTGAATACACTTAGTTATAAAACCATCTCCGCAAACGACAAAACCGTTCAGCATAACTGGTATGTCATTGACGCGGAAAATAAGCCGCTCGGAAGATTGACGTCAAAGATCGCATCCATACTGCGCGGAAAAAATAAACCTTATTATACGCCTCACGTTGACTGTGGCGATTATATAATAGTGCTTAATGCAGGCAAGGTTAAGTTGACAGGAAAAAAATGGACTGAGAAGGAATATGTCCGCTATACCGGTTATCCGGGTGGACAACGATTTGAAACGCCAAAGGGCTTGTCAACAAAAAAACCTGAGGCCATAATTGAATATGCCGTTCACGGCATGCTTCCCAAAAACAGTCTTGGCAGACAGATGATCAAAAAGCTGTTTATTTACGCAGGGACAGAACATCCCCACAAAGCACAAGATCCTAAACCATTAACATTTTAATAAATGACTGTAGAAAACTCAGTAGGCAGAAGAAAGGCAGCCGTTGCCCGTGTGTTCATCACAAAGGGGAAAGGTGATATCACCATCAACGGCAAGAATTACAAAGATTACTTCCCGGAGCTTCATTTGAGGGAAAAGGTTGAACTACCCATAAACACAGTTGAAGCAAAAGGTTATGACGTTCAGGTGAAAGTAAGGGGCGGTGGCGTAAAAGGACAAGCCGATGCGGTGAAGATGGCTATCGCTCGCGTATTGGTGAAAGTCAACCCTGAAGATAAGCCCAAATTGAAAGCCGCCAAATTGCTCACCCGCGATGCCCGTGTGGTTGAAAGAAAGAAGCCGGGTCTGAGAAAGGCAAGAAAGAGATCACAATTCAGCAAACGTTAAAGAATTAAGAATACCAATATGCAGCAATTAACCCATCAAGCCCTCCTTGACGCAGGCGTTCACTTCGGTCACCTCAAAAAGAAGTGGAACCCGAAAATGTTGCCCTTCATCTTCATGGAGAAGAAAGGCATTCACATCATTGACCTTTACAAAACAAAGGACAAGTTGGAGGAGGCTGCGCAGGCTTTAAAATCCATTGCACGCTCCGGGAAGAAAATACTTTTTGTCGCTACAAAAAAGCAGGCGAAAGGAACAGTGGAAGAATGTGCGAAGAAAGTGGGAATGCCTTTTGTCACCGAAAGATGGTTAGGTGGCATGTTGACCAACTTCGCTACTATCCGTAAGTCGGTGAAGAAGATGCAAAGCATTGAGAAGATGCTTAGCGACCCCAATGCGGGTGAAGGTATCACAAAAAAAGAAAGGCTCGTTCTCTCCCGTGAAAAAGAAAAGCTGGAAAAAGTTCTCGGAGGAATCGCGCAACTCAATCGTCTTCCGGCAGCAATCTATCTGGTTGATATAAGTCACGAGCATATCGCACTTGCAGAAGCGAACAAGCTCAATATCATATCTTTCGGTATTGTGGATACCAACTCCGACCCGAATGAAGTTGATTTCGCAGTCCCTGCAAATGATGATGCGTCCAAGTCAATTGCTATTGTAACGAACTATATCACTGATGCAATCCTTGAAGGATTGCAGGAAAGGAAAAAAGACAAGGAAGATATTGACGCAAAGGCGGCAGCAGGCGCTGAAGCTGAGGAAGAAGGCGATGAGGCAGGCTCAACAGAAGTGATTGACGAAAAGTTTGGCGAAGAAGTGGATGAAGTCTATGAATCATCTGATGAAGAAACCCAGAAAGAAGTGAAGCAGGCAAAGCTTGCTGCAAGAAAGAAGGAAGCGGATCGAAAGCCGGTAAGAAAGAAATAGTTTTTCTTCCTGAAGTTGATTCAAAAACTTCAGGCATTTGACATGATGAAAACATTCGCATTTCTTTGGTTGAATGCGACTTTGGTCATAACAGGCTTTAATGCCCTTGCACAGGAACAAAGCAAATATGAATTTGCTTCGGTAATTCTTCGTGATGATGTTGATCAGCTTTGTGTTTCAATCAATGCTCAGTCGTTTGAAGCAATCAACATTAGCAAAACCGACTTTGCGGGGGCATTCAGTAAATATAATTTGACTCCGTTTTTCCGAAAAATAATCGAGTTGCAGGAAAGCGGATGGGAAGTTTTAAATATGGAAACCAGCGAAGACATGAGGGCAACTGCCTTCCTTCGCAGAAAAATCAAGTAGAATTATGACAGCAACAATTACAGCACAAGCAGTAAATGAATTAAGACAAAAAACCGGTGCCGGTTTAATGGATTGTAAAAAAGCCCTTGCCGAAGCGAATGGCGATATGCAGGCTGCTATTGATTACCTGAGAAAAAAAGGCGCAAAAGTTTCTGAGTTGCGTGCCGGAAAGGCAGCCAACGAAGGTGTCGCGCTTGCTAAAACATCCAATGATGGAAAAGAAGGTGTAGTGATTCACCTGAGCAGTGAAACCGATTTCGTTGCCAAGAATGAAGAATTTGTTTCGTTTGCTCAACAGGTTGCGGACGTAGCGCTTGAAAAAAAGCCTGACTCACTGGAAGCGCTTCTGGAACTGACGGCTAATGGTCTTTCTATAAAAGCCAAGCTCACTGAATTGGTTGGCAAGATCAACGAGAACATCCAGCTTTCAAAGTACGAACATCTGTCCGGTGACTCGGTTGTTGCTTATAACCATGCGGGTTACAAAATCGGAGTGCTCGTTCAGTTGAATAAACCGCTCAATGAAAAAGTTGAAGCGATAGGTAAAGATTTAGCGATGCAGGTAGCGGCCATGAATCCTGTTGCCGTTGATAAAGATGGAGTTGACCAAACAACGATCAACCGTGAGATTGAGATCGGCATGGAGCAAGCCCGTGCGGAAGGAAAGCCGGAAAATATGCTCGAAAAAATCGCAACCGGTAAGCTGCAAAAATTCTTTAAGGAAAACACACTGATCAATCAGCAGTTTGTGAAAGACGGCTCCAAAACTGTTGACCAGGTGCTGAAAGATGTTGATAAAGATTTGAAGATTGTCGCCTTCAGGCGGGTGACGCTTGGAGCGTGATAAAAGAAAAAAGAGAGAAGAGATTCTCTCTTTTTTTATTTTTGAACGGCTGCAAAAAATGAAATACCGAAATAAATGAAGTACAAACGGATCCTGCTGAAACTGAGCGGAGAAGCATTGATGGGAGAAAAGCAATTCGGTATTGATCCTGACCGGATCACTCAATACGCTAAAGAGATCAAAGAGGTGGTTGACCGAAAAGCGCAGGTTGCCATTGTGATTGGCGGTGGAAATATTTTCCGGGGCCTTAAAGCGTCTGAAAATGGAATTGAACGCGTACAGGGTGATTACATGGGAATGCTTGCTACGGTCATCAACGGTATGGCTTTACAAAGCGCATTGGAGAAAGCAGGATTATCGACCCGTCTGCTCTCGGCAATTAAAATGGAGCAGATATGTGAACCGTATATTAGAAGACGTGCTATCCGTCACCTTGAAAAAGGCAGGATCGTTATCTTCGCGGCAGGCACAGGCAATCCGTATTTCACCACCGATACCGCAGCATCTCTTCGTGCCATTGAAATTGAGGCTGATATTATTTTGAAGGGTACACGAGTTGACGGTGTTTATTCTGCCGATCCATTGAAAGATAAATCGGCTAAAAAATTCAGCCAGATCACGTTCGACCAGGTGATCAAGAAGAACCTGCAGATCATGGATCAAACAGCGTTTACACTCTGCAAGGAAAACAAACTTCCCATTATCGTTTTCGACATGAACAAAAAAAGCAACCTCAAAAAGATACTCGATGGAGAAAAGGTTGGTACTTTAGTACACTGATTTTCCCGTTTGTGGTTCGTGGTTTGTTGTTTGTCGTTTAAAACCAACCACGAACAACAAACTACAAACGACAAACTGAAAGCTATGACTGAAGAAGTGAAAATGTTCCTTGATGATGAAAAGGATAAGATGGAAAAGGCGCTTAACCATTTGGAAGATGAGCTTTCCAAGGTAAGAGCAGGCCGTGCTAATCCGTCCATCCTCAGCGATATTAAAATTGATTACTACGGTACCCCGTCTCCGCTTCAGCAGGTTTCCAACGTATCCGCCCCGGATGCACGCACGCTCGTTGTCAAGCCGTGGGATAAATCAATGCTTGGCGCGATTGAAAAAGCCATTCTCGCCTCTAATATCGGCCTCACTCCGATGAATG
>CAYOYI010000345.1:0-4823 GCA_964408105.1 uncultured Chitinophagaceae bacterium
GGGGTAGTGTCTTCAAGCGTAAACGTTGCAGAAGTTGTTGAAGTGTTGCCGCAGTCATCCGTTGCGGTGAAAATCACGGTAGCGCTGCCCACGTTGCCGCAGCCGGTCAGTCCGGTATAATCGTTGCTCCAGGAAACGTTTCCGCATACATCGCTCGCAGATGCGCCACCGTTGGAATTTAACCAGGCATTAATAGCTGATGAGGTGCCATCACATTCAGCGCCATCATCGGATGCTTCGGTATCAATGGAGGGATCGGTAGTATCTTCAATAGTGAAAGTTGCCGCGGTTGTTGCTGTATTACCACAGTCATCTGTTGCCGTGAAAGTAGCATTAACAGTTAAAGATCCGCCACAACCATTTGTTATGGTTGTATCAAAATCCCATGAAACGCTTCCGCATACATCGCTCGCAGATGCGCCACCTAAAGAAGCCAGCCAGCTATCAATTTCGGATGTGTTTCCTGCTCCGTCACATTCAGCGGAATCATCGGAAGCTTCGGTAGTTATTGAAGGCGGAGTGGTGTCTTCAATCGTGAAAGTGGCCTGCGAACTGGAAGTGTTTCCGCACTCATCTTCGGCAGTGAAAGTAGCATTCACGGTATAGGTATCGCCACAGCCATTGGTTATTGTTGTATCCCAACTTAACACAACGTTTCCGCAAATATCACTGGGAGCAGCGCCACCGAATGACGCCAGCCATGCGTCAATTGCAGCGTCAATACCTGCATCGCCACATTCGGCAGAATCATCGGACGCTTCGGTGTCAAAAGATGGCGGAGTAATGTCTTCAATCTTGAATGTAGCGGAAGTTGTAGCAGTGTTTCCGCAGTCATCCTCGGCAGTGAAGGTAACAGTTACACTGCCGGTAGCGCCACATTCATCGCTCAGGTTGCTGTTGTAATCGTTGCTCCATGTAACACTTCCGCAATTATCACTTGCAGCAGCACCACCATTGTTGCTGAGCCAATCGTTTAAATCGGCTGTGTTGCCAGAGCCATCACATTCTACCGTCTCGTCAGAAGCAGGTGTGCCGATAACGGGAGCGGTGTTGTCAACCAGCGTTATGGTTTGTGTACAGGTTTCGGTGTTGCCGCAATCATCAATAATGGTCCATGTGCGGGTTATGGTACCGGTACCGTTGCAACCGGTGAGGTTTTCAGCATCAGAGTGAGAAAAAGAAACCGCAACACCACATGCAGAACTGCCGGATGGAGTGCCGGTGTTGGCAGCGCTGGTGTCGTCACTGCATTCGATTGTCGTATCAGCCGGGCAGGTGACGGAGGGAGCCCCATCACAAATGGCACCATTACAGATACCGCCAGAACATACATCATTTATTGTACAAGCATTGCCATCATCACAAAGGTCTGTATTATTTGTTGCTTGACAAGAACCGCCAATGCAGATTTCATCCGTGCAGACATTACCATCATCAGGGCATGATACCGAAGTGAAAACACACTGACCGGTGCCTTCGTTACAGGCATCAGTTGTGCAGGCATCGCCATCATTGCAGGAGTAGGTTGTTTGAACACCGGTTATTTTAATATCATCAAAACGATGTATTTCGGCACCGTTGGAATTTTGTGTTTTAATAACTATCACAATACTGGTTCCGGTCAGTCCGGAAACTGAAGCTGTGGTTGAACCAAAATCATCATTTAAATCTGCAATGAGAACTTCTGTGGCGCTGCCATTTAGCTTGTAGTATATCCTGATGTAATCGTCTGATTCGCTTCCTCCATCTGAACCCACAAATGTTTCTTCAGCAAATACCGAAACAGTAACATTGGTGTAGCCCGTTATGTCTGTTGAAGTTGTAGTTAAAATACGCTCCTGGTCCATATTGTTGCCTTGCATCATGGTATCCCCTGAGGTGATTTCTAATCGATAATAACCACCAAGAGTTCCGGTTCCTGAGATACTCCATTTAGACGAAGCTGGTGGATTGGGAGAAAGACTATAGGGGTGAAAAGGTTCGTAGTAAAGCGTAACGGTATTCTGGTTTTCGGTGCAAAGTACACAGCCAGGAATGGAAGTACCAGTGCAGGTTCCACCGGAGCAAATATCATTTGTACATGGGTCGCCATCATCGCAAGAGGCAGCGTTAGCAGTATAAACACATCCAACTCCCGTGTTACACGCGTCATCAGTACAAGGATTACCGTCATCGCAATTAGCAGTTCCCTGTATCTGGAAATTATCAAGATAATAGTTATCAGCGCTAAATATAAACCCTCCGGGAACTGTTACCCTTATAGCTAATGATGTGGTAGGATTATCAGCAGAGGCAGGTAAACTGAATACAGTAGCAGGCTGGACATAGGTTGTGCCCGATACGCTTAAGGTAGATGAGGGCGTTATTCCGGCTGAAGTGAAACCGCCACCATTGAGGCTGTATGATACGGTGTAGTTTTTATTGCCATCCCCGCTATCTCCTTTCCTTCCCTGAAAATAAACTTTAAAGCTGGTATAGCATGTTAATGCTGATCCGGTTAATGTAAATGTCCAATTGTCCTCCTGGTTGCTGAAAGCTGGCTTATTTACAGAAAGTGCACTTCCTGCAGTGCCATTCGCAGTGAAGGCATTACCGCCTGTTGCAGTGCCACTCGCTGTTGTTCCAAACTGGCTTCCTGAAGCTGTGGATGTAATTCCTGTTGCCGCATTTGAGTTTAATGCCGCAAAACTTGCTCCTGAGTTAAAGTCATAGTTTACAACAGTCGTTTGCCCGAACACCTTTCCTGAAAACAGCAAAAGCGCAAAAATGAATATTGCGCTGCCGAATGGTTTTGGAGTAAAATAGTCGATGCAACAGGAAACAGAGTCATCACATAAAACTTTAGTAGATTTCATTGCCAGGGATTTAAATGTTATTTGGTTGACCTTTAAAGCCAGGATTTATAAAGCCAATCAACACCCCAAGGTAGTGCTGGCTCATGCATAGTGCTACGCAATTATTAGAAAGAAAATGACTCTAAATTCATTGTCTGGCAAGGGTTCCAAAGCACTTAAGTTAAGTGATATAAATAAAAAAGCCGCCCGGTGATGGGCGGCTTTTTTTATTGGAAAAATGAGCTTTTATCTTGCGAGCGTCACCTTGCCGGTCACCACATCACTATTCGTTCTCATTTTGTAAACATAGATTCCATCACTCAAATTACCAGCGGAGAATTCAAATTTTCTTAATTCACCACCGAGCACGTTTCCTTCAAAGAGGGTAGCCAACTTAGCTCCTGCAATGGTGAATATCTCAACAGAAACCTTTGAATCTTCAACAAGGCTGAATTCAACGTTAAGCTGGTCTTTAAACGGATTCGGATATACACTCATAGAGAATTCATCACTGATGCTAACCTGCATTGGAGAGGTCTTTGGAGTACCACAAGGCCCTGCAGGAATCAACTCCGCAAACAATGCACTTCCTGAACCGGTTTGTCCATCATGATAGTTATCTGTCTTTGGATCGCCAAACCATAGGAACGGGCTGGTGCCACCGTTGAATTCAATCTTTTGGATATGAATTTCAAACGGGTCAGCGCCATTGCTGTAAGGCAATTCTAAGAACTTCAACGTAGAGAAATTGAAGCTTCCGAAATCAGCTAATGGAATACAGATCGTAAACCAGTTTGTTCCAACTCCGGCAGGAACGTAGTTACTCAAAGCCGGTCCGCTGCTTGAAGCGGTTTGAGGCCTGATTTGTATTTTATCCCATTGTGCAGTTCCCAGTGCGTCCTTAAGTGTTATACACACGTCCGTATTTCCTCCTGCGGCAACATCCTGGTTAACCCACAGTGTGTTTGGATCATAACCGAGCTTGAGTTTCCTCCAGCTCTTGGCGGTATTTACAACTCTGAGGTATGATGGAGCAGTTGTTGCACCGCCAAAGCAAATGCCTGCGCAATCCAAATCTTCGGGTTGGCAGCAAGCGCCAGCAGCATCCTGTATGGCCGTGCCATTTACGGTGCCTTCGCAATCAAGAATACAATTGCCGAAGTTGGTAATTTCTTCATCACCAAATGCACCACCACTCGCTACTGTGATTCCATCCAGTGTTACGGTATATGAACCTGTACCGAATGCGCAGCAGATACCATCACCGAATTCATCAAAAATCCTGAATTCAAAACAATGGTTCGGATCAACGCAGAAACTTCTGGTGAAGGTACTGTTACTAGCTAAAGCTCCGGCTGGAACGACTCCTAAAACGGTTCCGGTTGTCAGGTTTACCAATTCACCGGAAGTTTCTGATCCAAAGGCGTCAGTTGTAACTGACACGGTGAGGATCATGCAGTCGTCATCCACTATAGTGAAATTGATCACATCGGGCTGTCCTGCCAAACCACCGCCTCTGTTGAATCCGTTGTACGGAGTGGTCACCATTTGATATTGCCCGGGCACTGCATACCATGTTTGGTAGTTTCCGGTTGGCACATCACCCACGAGCGCGTATGGAGCTGCATTTTCAGTCCTGAATGGCGCTCCGTTAAGATCAAAGCCAACACTTCCAACATTTCTGCAGAGATCAGCGCGGATGTTAAACGGAGGCATCGTGCGCTTATTGATGATGTCGCCTTCATCCAACGGACGAATATCAGCATCGGTGGTTGCATTTACGATTGTGTAGCCGGTGATCAAAGCTCCGGGACCTCCGTCAATTGCGGTGATCGTTCCTGTTCCAAAGGTGCCGTCAAATCCGTCAAGCTGCACATAATATGTTGCTCCCGGTACGAGACAATTCAAGTCCACAAGCGGGCAGAACAAGCAAGCAGGGTTGCTGTCATCATTTGCGCCCACTTCCGAGTAAGTGCCGAAGTCTCCGCA
>CAYOYI010000346.1:0-4798 GCA_964408105.1 uncultured Chitinophagaceae bacterium
CCAAAAACATCATCTTCCTGATAGGCGATGGAATGGGCATCGCTCAGATAACCGCGGGAATGTACGCCAATGGCAACAAACTCTCCCTGGAAAAAATGAAGCATATCGGGTTGATCAAAACTCATTCCTTTGACAAACTCATAACCGACTCTGCAGCCGGAGCAACGGCATTCTCTACGGGTAAAAAATCTTATAACGGTGCTATCGGTGTTGACAAGGACAGCATCTCTCACGAGACAATAATTGAAACCTCAAAGAAAAACGGGCTTTCAACAGGAATAGTTGCCACAAGCAGCATCACCCACGCCACACCTGCCTGCTACTACGCACACGTGAAATCGCGGAAACTGATGGAAGACATCGCATCGGAATTCATCAAAAGCCCGGTTGATTTTTTTGTTGGTGGCGGCAGGAAATATTTTGCACAGCGCAAAGACAGCGTTAATCTGATTGACAGCCTGACTGCGAGTGGCTATCAAGTGCTGGCAATAGACGCATTGAGTGAAGCTACCGGAGAAAAAGTTGCTGTGTTTACGGCTGATGAAGAACCTGAATCAATTTTGCGTGGTCGTAGCAAGTTCCTTCCGGATGCGGTTCATGCTGCTCTCAATAACCTGTCGAAAAATCAGAAGGGATTCTTTCTACTGGTTGAAGGCTCCCAGATTGACTGGGGCGGTCATGCAGAAGATTCAGACTATATCATTGAAGAGATGCTGGAGTTCGATAATGCAATAGATGAAGCTCTGAAGTTCGCAGAACATCATGGAAACACGCTGATTGTTGTTACCGCTGATCACGAGACCGGAGGCTATGCCATCACAGACGGCACTTTGGATTGGACAACAATTAAAGGAGAGTTTGTTTACAGCAACCACACTGCCGAGATGGTTCCCGTTTTCGCCTATGGGCCATATTCGGAGACCTTTTCAGGAATTTATGAGAATACTTCTATTTACGATAAAATGATGTCTGCCCTTGGGCTACAAAAGCCTGTACTTTAAGGCTTTGCACTTAAAGTTGACATTGTTCTCCCTTTTATAAAACTTGCATTTTTCTTGCTTGTTTATTCATTAAATTTGCGTGTCCTTTTAAAAAAACTACAATACTGACATGGCGACATTTGGATTGAAGAGTACTGTAACCGGCCTTGAATCAACCCTAAAGAACCCTAAGAATATTTACTGGAACCTTACCCCTGCCGAACTGATTGAACATTCGATCAACGGGAAAATGGGCGTATTTAATGATACCGGAGCTTTGGCGGTGGATACAGGTGAGTTCACCGGGAGGTCCCCCAAGGACAAATTCATTGTTAAAGATGCAACGACTGCAAACAGTGTTGACTGGAATAATTTCAATTTGCCCTTCACTCCCGAAAATTTCGACCTGCTTCTCGAAGACATGAAGCAGTATGTGGAGGGTAAAGATGTTTATGTGCGTGACGCTTACGTGTGTGCTGACCCAAAATTCAGGATGAACGTTCGCGTAATTACCGAATTCCCGTGGTCAAACATGTTTGCCTATAACATGTTCATGAGGCCAAATGAAGACGAGATCAAGGATGTGAAGCCGGACTGGACCGTATTCGCAGCGCCTTCCTTCAAGGCTGATGCGAAGAAGCATGGAACGCGCCAGCATAATTTTGCCATTATCAATTTCACCAAAAAGATTGCCATCATTGGCGGCAGCGCATATACCGGTGAGATCAAGAAAGGCATCTTTACGGTGCTGAACTACGTGCTCCCGCATGATAAAGGCGTTCTTTCCATGCACTGCTCCGCCAACATTGGCAAGAGCGGTGATACAGCCCTGTTCTTTGGTCTTTCCGGAACGGGAAAAACCACCCTTTCGGCCGATCCCAACCGTGGATTGATCGGTGATGACGAGCATGGATGGTCACATACCGGTGTATTCAATTTCGAAGGGGGCTGCTACGCAAAATGCATTGACCTCACGGCTGAAAAAGAGCCTCAGATTTACGCTGCCATTAAGTTTGGTGCACTGCTGGAAAATGTAAGGTTCCAAAAAAATTCACGAGCTGTTGATTATGCCGATAAAAGCGTTACCGAAAATACGCGCGTTTCCTATCCATTGCATCATATTGATAATGCCGTGATACCCTCTGTTGGCGGCATTCCAAAAAATATTTTCTTCCTTACCGCGGATGCTTTTGGGGTGCTACCCCCTATCTCAAAGCTTACTCCCGGTCAGGCGATGTTCCATTTTATCTCTGGCTACACTGCTAAGGTAGCAGGAACCGAAGATGGAATTACAGAGCCAAAGACCACTTTCTCAGCCTGCTTTGGAGCGCCCTTTCTTCCCCTCCACCCTACCCGCTATGCCGAAATGCTTGGCAACAAGATGAAAGAGCACAATGCCAGTATCTGGCTGATCAACACCGGCTGGACGGGCGGCCCTTATGGAATTGGCAACCGAATGAAACTTTCTTACACACGAGCTATGATTACCGCTGCGCTGAACGGAGAACTCGATAATGTTCAATATGAGGCTCATTCGGTGTTTGGATTGCAGATGCCTAAGACTTGTCCGCATGTACCTTCGGAAGTATTGAACCCAAGGAACACCTGGAAAGATAAGGATGCCTACGATCAGCAGGCGAATGATCTTGCTGACCAGTTCAACACAAACTTTGAGAAGTATGCTGACAAAGCCAGTGATGATATTCTTAATGCTGCACCAAAGTCAACTGCAAAGGTTTAAAAATCAGACATAGAATAGTACCTCCCCGGACCCGAGTGCTTGGGGCTGCCAGTACGAGGTACTAAATAAGCGAAATCCGCACGCCCCCTATCGCCTTTTTTACAGGTTAGAATTCACTTTTTTGAAGTTTTTTGAAACATTTTTTGAAAAAAGATTTGCATTTCGCTTATCCGGGCTATACATTACTCACTGTTGTTGTTCTCTGAACTATTCAGAAAGTAGAAAAAGGAGGAGTTATGAAAAAGTGGTTGTTTGTTGTTTCAATTTTTGCTCTCGGTTTCCAAATCACCCCTGCTAACGCACAGCAGGACCCGATGTACAGCATGTACATGTTCAACGGGTTGGCAGTAAATCCTGCATACGCAGGCAGCCGCGACAGGCTGGCAATTACCGCACTTTACAGACATCAGTGGACAGGCCTTGAAGGAGCGCCTAAAACCGCAGTTCTGGCGGGTCATGCACCTACGGTGAATGATAAGCTCGGAATCGGGTTCACCTTAGTTAGCGATAATATCAGTGTATTCAACACGGTTACCTTAATGTCAAGCTATGCTTACCGCATACGCATCGGTAAAACAGGCCGGCTGGCGCTTGGAGTGAGCGTTGAATTGAACTACTTCCATGCAAAATGGAACACGCTTAACCTGAGCGATGAAACAGATCACGTGTTCCGTTCAGGTAAGACCAACGTGTTCAGCCCAAACTTCGGTGCCGGTATCTACTACTATTCAGATAAGTTCTACGCTGGCTTTTCAGTACCTCATTTCCTGAACAGCAGCCTTACCGAACACTTCAAATTAGAAGGTACTAACCTCGTTGCAAGACAGTGGAAACATTATTTCTTCACAGCAGGTGTAATGTTCAGGTTGGGTGAGCATGTGAAATTCAAGCCCTCGGTACTTTGCAAATACGTACAGAACGCACCTTTCCAGGCTGATATCAATGTGGCCTTCCTCTTCAAGGATGCTTTCTGGATTGGCGCCAGCTACAGAACTAAAGATGCCGTTGTGCTGATGACCGAATACAACTTCGCTAAAGGGGTCAGGATCGGTTACGCTTACGACATCACGCTCAGCGAACTGAACGATTACTCATCAGGTACTCATGAAATCATGATCGGGTTCGAGCTTGCTAAAAAAGATACTTACCTGAGCCCAAGAAGAATGAGCTACTTCTAAGGCTTAGAAAAATACAACAACCACTGAAGGGGCGCTTCGATTCGGGGCGCCCCTTAGTTTTTTCGACCGGATTTTGAGAACCTCAAAACTTGGGAAATCTGGCCAGAGTCAAGACTGGTAAGGGTTTGAATAAATTCCCGGTGCAGAACCCTGCAAATGCTAAATTTTCTTAACCAGAATAATTTTGATTTTTAGATTTTATCTCCATACCTTAGAGAACCTCGTTTCCCCCTGCTCCCAAGACGAAGAATATAAAGCTCATGAACAGAGCTATTTTGATAATTAAAATCATGTCATTCTCTAGATGAGAAGGATTTTTACTTTTTTGCTTTTTGCAGGAATTCTTGTTTCCGAAAATGTATTCGGGCAATGTCCTACTGATCTGGCAACGCCTGTGGTTACCAATGTAAGTTGCAACCAGGGCAGCGATGGAGAGATCAGCCTTACGAACCTTCTGGGTATAGCTCCTCATTCATTTTTTTGGTCAGACGGCAGCACCGGCAGTTCGATAAACGAACTTATTGCCGGAACTTATAGCGTTACAATTACTGATGCAGTGGGATGCGTGGATACAATTAGCCCGATCACAGTGACGCAGCCTGGTGCATTCATTTATAATGTAATTATCAAAAACGTCACTTGTAACGGGGGGAATGACGGCTCATTGACTTTTTTCCTTACCGGAGGAACTGCTCCATACACTTATTTGTGGAGGAATCCAGTTACAGGCGATACGCTCGGCACCAGCAAAGATCTTACAGGGCTCTCAGCCGGAATTTACCAGCTTGATGTAAAGGATGACAATGGCTGTACCGGTAGAATTTTTTATTTGATTGCTGAGCCGCAGGCCATAAATATTCAGGGAACGGTGACCAACGTTTCTTGCCCCGGCAGCACTG
>CAYOYI010000347.1:0-531 GCA_964408105.1 uncultured Chitinophagaceae bacterium
CTACCTCCCCCCGCCCCCTCTCCTATAGGAGAGGGAGTCCGAGATTTACTTCTATCACACTAAAAATAAAAAATTAACCAAACCTCCCGCTAATGTAGTTTTCGGTGTGTTTGTTCTTGGGTTTGGTGAATATTTGCTCGGTGTCACCGAATTCAACCAAATCACCAAGATAGAAGAAGCCGGTCTTGTCGCTAACACGGCCAGCCTGCTGCATGTTGTGTGTTACGATAAGAATGGTGTATTTAGCCTTAAGCTCGTAAATCAGGTCTTCGATCTTGGCAGTGGAAATAGGATCGAGCGCTGAAGCCGGCTCATCCATCAGGATCACGGATGGCTCAACAGCCAAAGCCCGTGCAATGCACAACCTTTGTTGCTGACCACCGGATAACGCCAGAGCAGATTTTTTGAGATCGTCCTTTACTTCATCCCAAAGTGCAGCCTGCTTCAATGATGTCTCCACCTTGTGGTCAAGAACTGATTTTTTATTGATTCCCTGAATCCGTAATCCATAAGCAACGTTCTCGTAAATAG
>CAYOYI010000347.1:541-4788 GCA_964408105.1 uncultured Chitinophagaceae bacterium
ATAGATTTCGGGAACGGATTCGGTTTCTGGAATACCATGCCCACTTCCTTTCTCAACTCCTCAATCCGCGTATCACGGTTGTAAATATCTTTCCCGTCAATAAAAACATCACCGGCTTTTCTGAATCCGTCAATGTAATCATTCATCCTGTTAAACATCCTGAGGAAGGTGGACTTGCCGCAGCCAGACGGCCCGATGAGCGCAGTGACTGTGTTTGGCTCAACCTGCAGATTAATATTCTGCAAAACCTGCTTGGTGCCATAATAAACGAAGAGAGTTTTTGTTTCCAGCTTTGGACCGGATATCACCTTTGAGACTTGATTTGTTTTTTCAGGTTCCTGCATGATTCTCGATACCCGTTGTTTTAAAAGTCCCATCACCATCTGACATTTTTTTGTGCCCTAAGCCTGAGATAAACTGCAACACCGTTCATTAAAAGTACAAAGCCGAGCAAAATAATTATAGCTGCGCCAGCATTAATAATAAATCCTTGTTGCGGGCGTGATACCCAGTTAAAAATCTGCATCGGAAGTACGGTGAATTCATCCAAGGGGGTCTTTGCCACAAATGGAACATAAGCCAGCGCGCCTATAACAATGAGAGGAGCCGTTTCCCCGACAGCTCTGGCCAGGGCAAGAATTACTCCTGTAACAATGCTGCTTGATGCCGCGGGTAATACCTGTCTCCAGATAGTTTGCCATTTCGAGGCACCTAAAGCATAAGATCCTTCCCGAATGGTTTTCGGAACTGCTCTGATTGCTTCGCGGGTTGCTACTATGATTATAGGCATCACCAGCAATGCCAAGGTAAAGCTTCCCGCCAGCAAACTACTGCCCATATTCAACACCCTAACAAAAATCCCAAGGCCGAGAATACCATAAATAATGGAGGGTACCCCGGCAAGGTTGGCGATGTTTATCTCAAGCAGGTTTGCCATCAGATTTTTTTTGCCGTATTCCTCCAGCCATATAGCGGCTGTAATTCCCAGCGGGATCGCAATGATTGCTGTCAAGAAGAATATCCAGATCGTTCCGGTCCATGCTGTAAGTATGCCTGCCCTGCCGGGAATGCGTGAAGGAAGGCTGGTGATGAATTTCCAGTCTATTCTTGTTACTCCATCCACAATGATCTTGTACATGAAAATCCCAAGCAGCACCAGGCCGATGAAGGTACAGAATATTCCCATGTACTTAAATAGCTGATCATAAAGCCTGTTCAGCGATTTGCTATTCATACTGCTGGTGGAACCTTTTATTGATCCAGAAACTGACATTGTTTAGAATGAATGTGAAAAGGAAAAGCGTCAACCCTGCCGCGAAAATCGTGTCGTATTCTAGTGAGCCGTGTGGCACATCACCCGCGCTAACCTGCACGATATAAGCAGTGATCGTTTCAATAGGAACAAATGGATTCAAAGTAAGCCTAGGCTGCTGACCTGCTGCAATAGCTACGATCATCGTTTCACCAATAGCACGTGAAACCGCAAGAATGATTGAAGCAAAAATGCCGGATGATGCAGCGGGAATAAGAACGCGAAACGAAGTTTGAAGCCTTGTTGAACCCATCCCGTAAGCAGCCTCCCGCAACGATGTCGGCACGGCATACAAAGCATCTTCGCTAAGTGATGAAATGAAAGGAATGATCATAATTCCCATCACAATACCTGGGGAAAGCGCGTTGAATCCCGACAAACCAGGAAATATTTTTTGAAGAAAAGGCGTCACAACCACCAGCGCAAAAAAACCATAGACAACCGTGGGAATCGCTGCGAGAATTTCAAGCATAGGTTTCACGGTGGAGCGAAATCCTTTGGGAGCATATTCGTTCAGATAGACCGCAATCACCAAACCGATGGGCAGTGCGACTGTAATTGCAATAGCAGTTGTGAGCAGTGTTCCTACCAGCAAAGGAAGTATCCCGAAATGCTTGTCAGTAAACAAAGGCGTCCATTGGGTATCTGTCAGGAATTCGGCAATAGAAACCTGGCTAAAAAAAGAAATTGATTCGGTGAATAGTACGTAGATAATGCCAAGAGTGGTAAGAATGGTAACTAAAGCGCTGGCCAAAAGCACCTTTTCAATTATCCATTCAGACCTGCGTTTCACGACTATGATGGCTCAACACCCTGTTATTGCGGAGTTGAAAGCTGATTAATGAAATTTTGAAATTTCGCGCGCTGTGCCGCGTATTCTTCTTCCGGCATCGGAACGTATCCCACTTCACCGGCAAGATCCGGAACTACCTCGAGGTAAAAGGTCATAAATGCTTTTACCTCAGGTCGGGCAGCCCCCTTGCTGTTGACATACACAAACAACGGACGCGATAGCGGAGTGTATGTTCCGTTTCGAACGGTTTCAAGAGAAGGAAGAGTCGGTCCGTTGTCATTATCTACTGCAATAAGTTTTAGCTTGTCTTGGTTTTCTTCAAAATAGGCCAGCCCGAAAAAACCCAGCCCGTATTTGTCACCGGCTATTCCCTGAACCAACACATTATCATCTTCGCTTGCAGTAAAATCACCGCGGCTTTTGCCTGATTCCCCGACAATCGCTTCCGTGAAGTAATCAAAAGTACCTGACGCCACTCCGGGGCCAAACAGGTGAATTTCCTCATCCGGCCATTCGGGACGTATCTGGTTCCACTTCATAATTGTACCCTGTGCTTCAGGTTGCCACAGTTTTTTCAGCTCGTCAACCGTGAAGTGATCTACCCAATCATTTTGCGGATTTACAACAACAGCCAGTCCGTCATAAGCAACGGAAAGCTCGATATAGCTCACGTTGTTCTCCTTTGCTAATTCAACCTCCTTATCTTTTATAGGTCTTGAGGCATTTGAAATATCCGTTTCTCCCCTGGAAAATTTCTTAAAACCACCACCGGTGCCAGAAACGCCAATCGTCACCTTGACATTAGGTTGAACCGCCCTGAATTCCTCTGCTACCGCCTCGGTGATCGGATAAACCGTACTGGAACCGTCAATTTTAATATCCCCGGATAATGATTCGCTTGTTGAAGAATCCTGATTTCCTGATTGCCCGTTGCATGAAGCGAGCAGGATTGCCGTTGCAAAGACGGCCATGAATTTAATTGTTTTCAAATTTTATGGTTTTTAGGGTTAACAAATGTATAAAGCCGAATGTTAAGCCAATGTTAAGAAGCCGGTAAAATCAGACTCTCAAAAGTCAACCTGAAACCTCATTTGAGCAACATGAGCATAGCTTTTTCCATTGATCTTATCGGAATTAAGTCGTGCGTAGGTATAGTTTATCATGATCCTCGCCATTGGGTTAAGGTACCAATTCAGGCCTGCAGTTAAGTTTCCAAGGATGCCACCGCGGACATTATCATCATTCAGGTCGCTCCGGCTATAGCGAATTGCGATTTCCCATGCTCCGGCTCCCCGGTTGACACAATGTTTTTTGCCGCTGGCCGTATCTACTTTCTCACCAAGGTTATTCGCTGGCTTAACACGGTCAAACCCCTCGTAAGAACTTTTATATTTTCTGCTATCCGGGGTTAGAAAAAAGCTGACCTGTCCGTAGTAAGAAAGAAAACTGTGCTTAAAATTTGAATTGGATTTTTCAACATAGGCATGAACCACTTCCCCCTGCACCGAAAATCTATCCACAACCAGCGCTACTTCACCACAAACCAGATTAGCCATGCTGACATCCGTAATTTTCCCGGTTGAAATGTATTTCTCCGCAAGATGTGCATCAGGACGGCTTGCGATCTCATATTCGCCATTGTCCTTGTTTCTATGGCTGAAGGCAGCACCCAAATGAAGCAGCACGTTCATGCCTTTTTTAGTAACGGCATCAACCGGCAGGCCGCTTACCCGGGCAGTGACATTAAATCGCTCCTCAGCCATTTTATCATTTCCAAAATCATCGGCATTCCTGAAAATTCCAGCCTGCCAGCCGAATCGCCCGTATTTATCAATCCTTGACTTTATAATCTCTCCCGAGAGCATCAATCCGGTGTTACGTTCGGGGGAAAAATCAATTGGATTTGCTCGCTCCATGAATGTCATATAATTGCTGCTGGTGAGCGCTTCTAACCTGAATGGCTCTTTGAACTGTCCGACTGTTACCTTCCAATAAGCGACTTCATGTTTCACATCTTTCAGTGCAATGAATGCATCTTTGAAAGCGACCTTTCCTCCGGCAAAATCCAGTTGCAGTTTATATTCCATCCGCTCGTAAATGGTACCGGACATATAAAACCTTGCCCTGCGAAATTGGGTGCCG
>CAYOYI010000348.1:0-4764 GCA_964408105.1 uncultured Chitinophagaceae bacterium
GCTTTGAAAGCGCTTTTGAACAGGTCAATCCAGTATTCAAAATTCACCCACAGAGGGTTCCAGCTATTGGCGGGTGTTGTTATGCCATACACCACTTCCTCCTCTTCCTTCTGAAACGTGCCGAACATGCGATCGAAAATGATGAGCGTACCCCCGTGGTTTCGGTCAATATATTTCGGATTCACACCGTGGTGCACTCGATGGTGTGAGGGTGTATTGAAAATATACTCGATTGGCGCGGGTAACTTGTCAATCGTTTTCGTATGTATCCAAAACTGATAAAGCGTTTGAAATCCGGCAATGGAAACGAATACTACAGGCTCAAATCCCATCCATGCCAGCGGCAGGTAAAACACCCAGGAAAATGCGCCCTGCAGCCATGCCTGCCTTAATGCAACGGTTAAATTGTATTCTTCGCTTTGGTGATGAACAACGTGGCTGCCCCACATCACCGAAATTTCATGTGCGAGGCGGTGAAACCAGTAAT
Source organism: uncultured Chitinophagaceae bacterium (assembly GCA_964408105.1). Taxonomy (GTDB): domain Bacteria; phylum Bacteroidota; class Bacteroidia; order Chitinophagales; family CAIOSU01; genus BPHB01. Next base: position 488 of record CAYOYI010000348.1, read on the forward strand.
AGAAAAAGTCAACCCCGATAAACAGCAAAGTGATGCTCCACCATGTGTTGGGAATTTTTCCCTTAAACGGTGAGAGGTTTTCATAAATGTAAATGTATCCGCCAACAGTAAGCACCTTAAGAAAAAGCCCTACCACCTGCGAGCCGATGCCGCAACTCAGGTTCGTGATGGCATCATTAAACCGGTACAGATGCGATTTCCTTACCCTGTCAATCACCAACTCAATACCGATCAATATGAAAAATATCGGTATCGAAAACTTGATCGGGTTTTTCAAAAATTCATTAACTAAGTCCACGTGGTCACGTTGATTTGGGAGGGAAAAGTTAGGATTTTTGACTTACAGATCGCTGCATGATTTTTTATAGTTTGAGTTTGACTCTCTCTTAAGACATGATATATTAACATGAGAAGACATGAGAAAAATTTAACGTTGCCAGCTTGCTTAAGCAAAAAAACTTACTTAACATTACCGTAAGCAACCCTTCCGGATATGGCGTGATTTCTACACATTTTAGTTTGATAGCGAATCAAGTTATCTTACTTTCTTAATGATTAAAACCTGTCCTATGATAAAGAAACACCTTTTTCTCAAAGTGGTATTTCTCGTTACAATTTCATGCCTAAATGCGCAGCCTTATAGCATCGACTGGCAAAAATCGTTGGGAGGAAGCAGCAGCTCAGAAACCAGCGGCCCAGTGATTCAGACCAGTGACGGAGGCTATATTGTCATAGCATCCACTTATTCTACGGATGGAGATGTTGTTGGCAACAATGGAAATCAGGATGCATGGGTGGTAAAACTAAACGCTGCTGGTGCCATCCAATGGCAAAAGCCGTTAGGGGGGACCTCTGATGATTCAGGTTATTCAATTACCGAAACCTACGATGGCAGCTTTGTGTTGGCTGGGTACATTGATGGCTATTCGCTGGTGAAACTTGATGCCAGCGGTGATGTAATATGGCAGTCGAATGATCTCGTAGAAGCTTTTGAGAGCATTCACGAAACCAGTGATAGCGGTTTTATTGTAGCTGGAATAACTTTCGGTGGCGGTCCCGGAAATTATGATGTTCTTGTGGCAAAATTTGACAGTTTAGGAAACTTAGAATGGCAGCAATCAATGGGTGGATCTGGCCAGGATATTGGCTGGGGTGTTATACAAACCAATGATGGGGGTTATATCATGTCAGGATATCACGCAACATCAGGGCTGTGGGTAGTAAAACTTACTTCTGCAGGATCAATAAGCTGGCAGAAATTCCTCGGGGGACTTGATGGGGGAAATATACAGCAAACCAATGATGGGGGTTACATTGTAGCAGGAGGAAGAAGTTTCAGAATGGTAAAATTAACGTCATCAGGTGCCACCACCTGGGACACAAAATTGGGAGGATCGGATCCTGGATATTTTGGTTATTACGCAAATTGCTATTACGTGCTCCAGCACGATGATGGGGGATACGTTGGCTGTGGATCAACGGGAATAGCAGGTTCTGACTATTGGCTGGTAAAGTTGGATGCTAACGGCAACCTTGTTTACCAGAAGCAGTTCGGGGGTGGAAGTCATGACTATGGAAGTCACATCAGTTCAACTGATGATGGAGGTTTTATCATGTCGGGTGATGCGTCTTCAAATAACGGGGATGTATCAGGTAATCACGGAGGCTATGATATTTGGGTGGTGAAGGTGTCAAATAATGCCACAAGCTGGACAGGAGGTGCCGGAAATTCCAATTGGTCTGATCCGGCTAACTGGAGCAGCGGGGTAGTGCCTGCCAGCACCGAGGACCTGGTGATTTCGTACAACGCATCCGGTATTTATCCGGTGCTCACTGGCACCTCAAATATTGAAGTGAATGAACTGTATATCGAGGAAGGCGCGTCATTAACCCTCAACTTTCCGGTTATAGGAGGAGTCCCTCAGGCGGAACTAATTGTTAATAAAGTTTTAACTAACAACGGCAATGCCAATCTTGGAACGGGCTATCTGAGAATGAAAGGGAATTCTATAACGGGCAATATCGAGGTTGGATATTTAAAAACTAATGGGAATGTGTGGCTAGCAACAGGAGGAAATATTGCTGTAAAAAATGAATTGGCTCTTGTTAGTGGCACTTTGAATGTAAAATCTGCTTCTCTCCTTAAAATCCATCGCATCCTCCACGGGATTAGTCAACGACTGGGGCAGCAACAGCGGCACCATCAGCGGTAATGTCACCATCGAGCGGTATGTGCCCACCACCATCGTCAATGATTTCCATTACATAGGCTCTGCTACCGGAGCGTCAGCCAATGTGTGGACGGATGACTTTGCCAACACCGCCAACGCTCCTGACGGTACTCCCGTTACCCCAACGCCCGATTGCAACCCGCTGTATCTGGATATTAATTCCGCCTACGGAAGCATATTCACGTATGATGAATCAATTGTCACCGATTGTTACTTAAGCGGTTGGCGCGTAGCCACAAGCAGCAACCCTGCAAGCCGGGGAAAAGGGTATGCTGCAACCATCAACACCGGAGTAGTGCTGGATGAAACGGGCTCTTACAGCAAGACTGCAGTTGATCTGAACAACCTCAGCATCACGCCAACAAATCTGGTAACTTATTCTAAAGGCTATCACCTTGTTTCAAACCCTTTCTTCGCCCCGATTGACTGGAGTGCGATGGCTGCACTGGCTTATAACAATAATATGGATGCCACAGCATATATCTATAGCCCCAACTCCGGAACATACGGAATCTACAACCTCATCAATGTGGGTTACATCACTACGAATATGGCCTTTTTCGTAAGACATGATCCGGGATACTCCGGCTCAACATTCAATGTAAGATTCGACCCGTCAACAAGGGCTACGCTGGGCAATAACGGCTTCCTGCGTCAGCAACAACCATACGAATATGCCCTGAAGGTGACATCAGCCATCGGAAACTACTCAGACCAAACGCTGATCGCATTTGACGAAAACTTTTCAGATAACTACGACAATGGCTATGATGCAGGCAAGTTGCTGAGCAGCTATGGCGTTCCCTCGCTCTACACCCGCGACACGGTGAGCGAACGGCTCGCGGTACAGGCAATCGGGCTTAATGAAGAGATCAAATCCGTTCCGCTGGGAATCATTCCCGGAAAAAACGGCAGTTGCACGTTCACTTTTGAAGGTATAGAAAATTTCCCAGCGACCATCATCATCTGGCTGGAAGATTTAAAAACAGGAACGATTCAATATCTCCGGCAAAACAATACTTATACGTTTACCACAAACACAAATGATGATGCAGACCGGTTCGTGCTTCACTTCACCCCGGAATTATTGATCACCACAACAACGGCAAATTGCGAAGGGCTGGATGGCAGCATCAGGTTAGATCAGAGAGCGGGAGTCGAATGGATTTATGAGTTAAGCGATGATAATTCAGTGATTGCAAATGACACGTTCACCGGCATTAACATGTTTGAGCAGTTGCCCGCAGGAGCATATAACCTTGAATTAAATCATCCTGTGTCCGGGTATGTAACAAATGAATCAATAACCATAGACGCGATGCTGCCGGTGACTGCTATGATAGACGCCACGGTGACTGAAGTGAAAGAAGAAGAACCGGTCATATTAGAAGCTCAACTAACCGGAGCCACTGACTACAACTGGGATATGGGTGACGGAACAACTTTCATCAATCAGCCAACGGTTTCACACGCTTATACAACATACGGAACCTACGAGGTGATCCTCTTTGCTGCTAACGATGATTGTGAAGCGGAAGCAAGACAGCAAATAATCGTCACGGAGAAACAGGATACAGTTTCAACTGGAATTGCGATTTCCAATGAAGGAAGCTTGCGTGTTTACGTTCATGGAAATATCCTGCATTTATCACAGACAATGAGCCGGAAAGATGTTGAGGTTGAATATTCATTCTACAATCTCGTTGGACAGAAGGTGGGTGGTGAAAAAATTCAATTGGGTTATAATCTTGACAGGAAGGTTGAATTAAACCTCTTGCCGGGGTTGTATTTCGTGGATGTTAGAAAAATTAACCTACAGGTTACTACTAAAATCGCGTTAACAGGGAACAGGTAGTAAGGGCTATTTATTTTTATCTCCCGCCTTCTCCACCCTCAATCCCATGCTCATCACTAAGGGCAGGTTGCCCGTTCGCATGATCTGTTCGAACTGAAAACTATATTCACCCGGCAAATCAAAGAAAGCGTTTTCCTGAATCGGAACGCGCAACTCGCAAATATCACCCAGGCAGTCACCATCCCAATCGC
>CAYOYI010000349.1:0-4756 GCA_964408105.1 uncultured Chitinophagaceae bacterium
AGATGAGACAGCTTTTTGTCCTTAGGCTTGACACAACTTGCATCGAATAGTTCCTTATTAATATGCTTGAAATCAGCAAAAAAATGATTTTGAGCTGCCATCAAAGCCACTGAGTCCATTGCTGTTTGAGGGCAGAATTCTTTTTCATCTTGTTTAAAATCCCAAAGTGTGAACTGATAAGGCCTGATAGATAAGTAATTTCTATCCGCTTCCGTCCAGGCATGGTTTAAGACCAAAGACATGCCAATCAACAATGGCAGAATCATCAGATACGCTTTTGCAGCGCTACGAAGTACGATGCCTTGCCTCTTTATTCCGCTTATCAGCGCAACCGGCAATGCTACTACGGCTGCGAGAAATCCCGCCTCTGACCGCGTTAGTAAGCCGAATGTAAATGTGAGAAGAAGCAATGCCATTTCACCGGTTGATGGTTTTCTATGCGGTAGCAATAAATGAATCAGGGAAAAAAATGATAAAAAGAATGCGGTCTTACTAATTTCAATATACTTGATGCACTCAAACATAAAAAGCGAAAACAACAACAGGCCAATAAATTTATTTCCGGGAACAGATTTTATCAGCCATGCAGCGCCAAGCATAAAAGCAAGTGAAATTGAGAACAGTGACCACAGATCGTACCAATAAAAGTCTGGATAGAATTTATACAGAGCTTTAATGATTTCGCCTGTAAAGACATGAAATCCAAAAGTGTAAATGAAATGCTCCGGCTCGCCTGTAAAATATCCGCTGATCAAACGGAGCGTGTAAACATCTGAACCTCCCTCATAGTAAAAGCCGCCAGTGAGCCAACAAGCCAACAAACAGGATCCCAAACCACCTGCAATCAATAAATAATCCTGATTCCTTTTCATGGGAATGATGGCTTCAGTGTAATGACGGGCGTTTCTAATTGATTGCTGGAATTCCCATGTCGGTCTTTAAGCCAAACTAAATAACTGAATTTTTCCGCTCCGGTATCGCCCATCAAAGGAATAAATCCGATCACGGCATGAAGCTTTCCCCGGACTGCACCGTGCAGGCTATCCGGCAATAACTTTTGTATATCGTATTTTATCTCAAGCCCGTTCCGGCCATCCCTTAAGAAAAGAGATGGTTTCCCGGTTCCGCCTATATCTCCGTTATTATCTTCATATTCTATACACAAAACAAGGCTATCTGACATAGCCGCCAGTTCCGGGGCACTGATTCCGCAAAGGAATATTCGCGGACTTTGATAATTCCTGAATAACTTCCAGCCCATCAAAAAAGCAAGCGTTAATGTAGCGAAAAGAAGCAATCCAATGAAAGTACGATTACTTCCCATCTAATTGATAACAGGTTCTAAGGGAGTTTTCCCTTCCATATCCTTTGCCCCGTTCATTATCCATGTTGCAATAGTTGCAATCTGGTAAGATTCCAGCTGTTTGTCAGTGTGCTGAGGCATGCGATCATCATCATTCACAAAACAACAGCGGGTGATACGTTGATATAAAACTGATGAAGCCGTGTCATGGGGTACCACGCGATATTTGAATTCCTCCTGCTTGTTATTTTTAACAATAGGGTGATAGACGAGTGTCTGATAAGATGATTGAATTGAAGTGAGGTTCGGCTCGAAGGAGCCGTCATGGCAGCCATTCACCGAGCAGCTTTTTGTAAAAATGGACTTATAGATTCCTGCAATGGAAAGCGAATCTAATTGCGGGTTTATCGGCATAACGTTTTCTTCAGCAGAACGCGGGATATCCGGCTGAATACAAGCCGCTAAAGTAAAAATCAAGATAACGCAAAAAAATTTACTGTCGCTCATACAAATGCGGCTTCGAGGAATTTTCCTTTTAAAAACAATTTCGTTTCATCATGAAACCCAAGTATCCGGGCCATTGTAGCAGCGATGTCAATGCTCTCCCCATATTCACTTTTAATAACCTGGTTCTGCACCACTTTATTTTTCGGTCCCAATACAAGGCAGAAAATTTCCCGGCTGGTTTTATCGCTTGTGTGATCAAGGGCAAACCGGCCATATTCATCTTTTAAAGTATTGGGCTCAAGGTTGCGGCCATGTTCCGGCACAGCAATTAAAATCGTATCGTCTTTCAAGTCCGGGTCATGCTGTATGGCTTGCCACAATTTAGCCAGGGCATAGTCGCCCTTTCTGATGTTATTGCAGTACAGGGTGAAATCGGTATGACCCCGATCAATTGCCATCATATTCACTATCAATAACTCTGGCTTAAATTCCAGTAATATCTTTTGTGCGAAATAGACATTGTAGATATCTTCATTCATTGCTGACTTACCAATATCGTAAGGATCTTCATGCAATCCCTGTGAGGATTCCGCTGCACATTTTTTAATGAATGAATCAATGCGCAACATATCTTCCGGAGTATTTTCAAAACGCGGCAGAAGAAAATCTCCGGATAACCCCAAATGCCGGTTCATTATTGACCTAAGCCCTGTCACTCCATTGTCTTTTAACAGGTCTGCCATTTCTTCGCCACCCAGTATCTTACGTGTATCCTTCGCGAGCAACGCATACGGATGAAAATAATTAGCCCCATAAGCCGGGCCGTATTTTTCATGCTCACTGTAATTGCAAATATTGAAAGGATCATTTCGCTCTGCTACCCACCAGGCATTAATTGCAGATTTTTGGGGATCACTGTGTTTGCGGTAATACTCAAAAATGGTCGGATAGGGAGATCTTTTTTTAGGATTATGCCCATTCAGAAAATACTTACCCGTAATGGTAGTCAAATGACCACTCACGTGTGCGGTCGGACCCTGCTTGAATCTGAACTCCCTGAAAAGCGTGCCAAAGCGTTGTAATGGAACATCAGCGGCCAATGGCAAGGGCGTCATTCCATCGGCAATATCCTTTGTTACGGCACCGCTGCCGGCAATTGTATTCGGCATCAGGTTACCTTCCTGCATGTGCATGGATTCAATATTGCGCACACCTCCTGAAAAAAGACACAGCACCACATGATTTGCTATCCTGTTACCGGAAGCGGCAAACAGCCTGCCTGAAGGGAGCAGAAATGGTAAGGACAATCCAGCGGCCGCTTTCCCTGCACTTGATATGAACTTTCTTCTCTTCATCATGGCAATGTCAGTATCTTCGATATTCTTCGGAAGTCATAACTGCGAAATAGATATCGCGCACGGTAATGCCGGTGTTCTTTTTAATAGCTTCAGAAAGGTTATGCACTTCATATTTACCGGGCTTTCTGTTCAATAAACCAAGATACAGCGTTTCAACAAAAGACTCAATGTCAGCCTGCATTACAGACTCATCAGGAAGATAAGCGCCCGCTTCTTTAAGAAGGTAGCTTATGTAGCCTGAATAATTCAAAGATTGATCGCCCTGTGACAAAAAGAGGTTTTTGATATTATCCATCTCTCCTTGTGGAATGGATCTGCCGAATAAATCGGTGTAGGCAATTGAAATGAACTGCGCATCAGTTTTTACGTGACGCTTATGAAGGGTAAATTCGTGCAGCGTGACATCCGGCAGATTATAAACCGTTGGCGACCCGCATGCAGCCAGCAGCAAACATGGCAACACCATATGCCAAAGCTCAGAAACTTTTATTTCCTTCATGCAGCAACACTTGTTTTTGGAGTAATTCGTAGTTCTTTGTTTTCTTAAATTCCAGCGTAAAATACACGCTCTCCCCGGGAACAGGCTCGCGGAACAATAGCCGAAGGAAAACTTTTTTCACCTGTCCTTCAAAATATGCGTAGGAATCGAAAAAAAGATTGATAAAATCTTCTTTGCCCGAGCCTTGCCGGAAGTCAAGCACTGCAGGATTGCCGTTAACCATTTTCTTTCCCTGCTCTAACTCATAAGTGGTAGGGTTGCGATCTAAGAAATTATGATACATGCTGACAACGAAATTCTCTGTGCCCATATTGATGAAATCATAGTATGAATTGTGAACCAGGCGTTTGTGCAAACCGATATTGTCTAAACTCCCGTCACCAAGATCCCGGGGAATGGCCTGAAGTCCTTTGAGCCGTATTATTTCCTTCCTCCCTTTTTCATTCACTTCAGCCTGCTCCCAAACTTTTATTGTTTTTTCAATTTCAGCAGAGTCGGGATCAAAGATGAAATTCATCAAATCATTCCTGGCAATCAAATACTGATTTTGCCGGTATTCCGGATGATGTAAAAGTGAATCAATTAACTCAGATGTTGAAGTCAGGCTTAACTGCGAGCTACTTAGCCTGGAGTTCCAGAATTCCGTCTCCTCAAACTTATTGACATGGACAGCCGAAACGATGTTCGAATCCGGTAGGCGGGATAATTGAACGATCGTCCTGTTTTTACCGCAACCACAACTCAAAACAAATACTGCAAAAACCGCAAAATGCTTCATGCGCAACGAAAACCTGGAAATCTTTTAAAGTTAAGTAGATTGCAGGAAGGGGCACATTTGGTGCGATAAGTTCTTCTTTTTCCTTCCTCAGTTCTTTCTTTTTAACGCAAAAAGAATTTCTTTCATCAGTAAAGTTCCTTCCTTGCCTGTGGTTCATTGGAAGCCTCCGCTTAACGAAGTATTCGCGTTTCAGGGGACTGAAATAAGTTTACAGCGGATCACTTTACCGGAAGTTCGATATGCCGCGCCACTTCTTCAGCCCACAATTTATTGCCTTTTGAGGTGCAATGTCCGTCAATAGGCCAAAACAACTCTTTCGGATTTCCCGGATAGCTTGAAAAAGCATTGCCCAGGTCAATAAAGCTGATGTT
>CAYOYI010000350.1:0-3400 GCA_964408105.1 uncultured Chitinophagaceae bacterium
CTATATAGGGCAGAGCGAAGATGGTTAAAACGCGTAATAAAGAAGTGGGTTAAGTAATTTGATTTCATCAAAGGGTATGATATAAGATTGCTTTTCTCCAATCTACCCTATTGGCAACAATTTCATTTATCTGTAAAACATTTACACGGTCCTGCTTCATGCTATCCCGCTCACGAATGGTCACAGTATTATCCTGCAGCGTTTGGTGATCAATTGTGATACAATAAGGCGTGCCAATAGCGTCCTGCCTGCGGTAGCGCTTGCCAATGGTATCCTTCTCCTCGTAGAAACATTGGAAGTCAAACTTCAGCTTATCCATGATCTCGCGGGCTTTTTCCGGCAGTCCGTCCTTTTTCACCAAAGGAAAAACTGCAACTTTTATCGGAGCAAGGAAAGGAGCAACCTTCATCACAACTCTGGTTGATCCGTCTTCCAATGTTTCTTCCGTGTAGCTGTTTGAAATAACCGCAAGAAGTGTTCGGTTCAAACCAACTGATGTCTCCACTACATAAGGAATATAGCTTTGATTCATTTCAGGATCGAAGTATTGCAGCTTCTTGCCAGAGAGTTCCTGGTGATTCTTCAAATCGAAATCTGTGCGTGAATGAATTCCTTCCAGTTCTTTAAACCCAAATGGAAACTCATACTGAATATCAACTGCAGCATTAGCATAATGCGCTGTTTTAAGATGATCCAGGAAGCGCAGCTTTTCTTCAGGAAATCCTAACGCCCGGTGCCATATCATGCGCTGCTGCTTCCAATGATTATACCATTGCATCTCTTCTCCCGGCCTAACAAAGTATTGCATCTCCATCTGCTCGAACTCGCGCGTACGGAAAATGAATTGCCGGGCAACGATCTCATTGCGAAAAGCCTTACCAACCTGCGCAATCCCGAATGGAATTCTTTGACGTGACGTGTTGAGCACATTCAGGAAATTGACAAAAATTCCCTGGGCTGTTTCCGGCCGCAAATAAATTGTGCTCGATTCCTCAGCGACCGAGCCAAGTTGAGTGGCAAACATCAGATTAAACTGCCGGACATCCGTCCAGTTTTTCGAGCCAGACACTTCACATGCTATTTCTAAATCAACGATGAGCTGCTTAAGTGCGGCAAGGTCGTTTTCATCCAGCGCTTTTTTGAAACGCGTCTGTGTCTCGTCAATCTTTTGCTTATTGCGAAGTACGTTGGGGTTAGTAGAAAGAAATTTCTCTTTATCAAAAGCATCACCAAATTTCTTCTGCGCCTTTTCTACTTCCTTATCAATCTTGGCCTGCATCTTATCCATCGCCTGCTCGATCAGCAAATCTGCACGGTAACGCTTCTTTGAATCTTTGTTATCAACCAACGGATCGTTAAACGCATCAACATGGCCCGAAGCCTTCCATGTTTTCGGGTGCATGAAAATGGCAGCATCGATTCCAACGATGTTCTCGTTCAACTGCACCATACTCTTCCACCAGAATTCCTGAATATTCTTTTTCAATTCATATCCATACGGACCGTAATCGTACACTGCCCCTAAACCATCATAGATTTCGCTTGAGGGGAAAATAAACCCGTATTCCTTGCAGTGAGAGATGATATTCCTGAAAACATCTTCTTGTGTAGTCTGGCTCATGGCGGCAAAGATGGCAGGATAATTTGAGAATTTTTAAATCCCTAATTGTGCAAATATGTACATGAAGATTGCAGCGGGTGAATAAAAAACAAATCTGAGGAACGCTTGCTCTTTAATTTTAAAATCCTTTGACCATGCACTTTATAGGGGAAGATATCGCTAATTATTGCGAGGCTTTTTCCAAGCCGCAATCAGACCTGCTTGTGGAATTGGAGCGCGAAACGCATCTTAAAACCATTTACCCTCAGATGCTTTCCGGCCACATCCAGGGGAAGCTTTTAAGTATGATAAGTCAGATGATAAAGCCCGAAGCCATTCTTGAATTGGGAACTTTCACCGGATATTCTGCAATCTGCATGGCTGAAGGCTTGCCGCCCAATGGGGTTATTCATACGATAGAAATGAACGAAGAGACGGAAGAAATGATAAGAAGGTTTATCGTTAAATCGGGGTTTGACCAGAAGATCATTCTTCACATTGGAAAGGCGGAAGAAATCGTTCCGAAACTCAATCAAACATTCGACCTTGTATTTATTGATGCTGACAAGGAAGCGTATCCGGATTACTATGATCTGGTATTCGACAAGGTAAATAGGGGCGGCTTTATTCTTGCCGATAATGCATTGTGGAGCGGAAAGGTTTTAAATGAAAACCAAGACAAAGAAACCAGCGGCATTCATGCTTTTAACAGAAAAGTGATGAATGACGATCGGGTTGACAATGTTCTCTTGCCGATCAGGGATGGATTAATGCTCATAAGGAAGCGGGCAGAAAAATGTTAAAGAAGTAAAATGATAATTTCGAATGTGATGAAACTGATTTTGAATTTGAGCCTGGTGGCGTCCTTTTTTTTAGCCTCTGATGCTCTAGCGCAGCGAAGTGAGGAAAACAGCAGACAGATCACCATTCCGGAGTACATCACCGCCTATAAAGAAATAGCGCGCAGCGAAATGCGCAGACATGGTATTCCTGCCAGCATCACGCTGGCACAAGGCATCCTTGAATCAAATTTCGGGAACAGCAAATTGGCTCAGGTTGCTAATAACCATTTCGGAATTAAATGCGGAAGCAACTGGCAGGGACCTACCTTTATACAAGATGATGATACGGAAAAAGAATGTTTTCGCAAGTATCAGTCACCCCTTCACTCTTATGATGACCACTCTCTTTTTCTGAAAGGTAAAGAGCGGTATGAGTCTCTTTTCAGGCTCGATCCCAAAGATTACAAAGGATGGGCGCACGGTTTGCAAAAAGCAGGGTATGCTACCAATCCAAACTATGCAACGTTGCTAATCCGTCTTATAGAAGAACGCAACCTCGACCAATTTGATACGGAGGAAAAATACGCCCCGCTTACTCCTGAAGAAGCCCAATACCTTAAATCACTTGACAACCAGTTTTACGTTTTCAATGGCATCAAAACGGTGATTTCACAACCAAATGAAATGGCAATGGACATTGCGGCCAAATATGATGTAAGCCTGAACCAACTGCTCAAGTACAATGACATGAGCGAGGGTGATTACATCATGCCTGGCAGCCGAATATATCTTGAACCTAAGCGCTCAAGCGGATACGAAGAGTATCATAAAGTGATGAAAAGTGAGACCATGCATTCCATTTCGCAAAAACAGGGAATCAAGCTAAAAACTCTCTACAAAAAAAACCTGATGGAATTCGGACAGGAGCCTGCTGAAGGAGAAATTCTGTGCCTGAAGAAAAAGTGCGAAAAAACTCCCAAGCTAAAAACCGAGGAAGAAATAAAGCAGGATATCAAAC
>CAYOYI010000350.1:3410-4740 GCA_964408105.1 uncultured Chitinophagaceae bacterium
TGATGCATTAATATTCAAATTTTATTTATGCTCTATCAAACAACAAATTCAACAGCGCGTTGAACAAAAAATAAACGATCAAAAGCAAGCGCCAACTGCCCAAACGGAGGGCAGCGTAAAGGAGCAGCCCAATGTGACTGAAGAAACACCGAAGGAAGAAGTTGTTGCTGCAGCGGTTCCAGATGAAGAAGAAGTTTCTGAATCCGAACCGGAAGAAGATGAATACATCGAATGGGCGAACCAGCCGGAGGAGAAAAAGGAGCCGGTGAAAGTGGAGCCAAAGAAGGAGGCGCCAAGAAATACAGCTTCTTCCGGTTCTTCAATCCCCACAGTAATTTATCACGTTGTGGGGCGACAGGAATCCATCTATGGAATAGCGACCAGCTATAACGTGACTGTAGATGAAATTACCAGTTGGAACAAACTCACCTCAAATGACCTTTACATAGGGCAGCAATTAATTGTAGGATTCACTACTGAGAAAGCACCGGTGTCTTCTGACCTTTCAAATCCTGAGATAAAAAAACCAGAACCGGTAGCAGAGAAAAAAGTTAGCACGCCAGCAACTTCCGCCTCATCCGGAACTCCTAAATACCACACTGTAGCGCCTCAAGAAACGCTCTACCGGATAGCTATGAATAGTAAAGTATCGGTTGATGAGATTAAAGTCTGGAATAAGCTCAAATCAAATAACCTTTATGTCGGGCAGAAACTTGTCGTAGGTTTCACCGAAGGGACAAATACTTCTTCTGCACCAGCCGCTTCTTCTGAGATAAAAAAACCAGAACCGGTAGCAGAGAAAAAAGTTAGCACGCCAGCAACTTCCGCTTCATCCAGAACTCCTAAATATCACACCGTGGCGCCACAGGAAACACTCTATAGGATCTCAGTGAATAACAAAGTTTCCGTGGATGACCTAAAACGATGGAATGGACTTACTTCAAATGCGCTTTCTGTAGGGCAACGGCTTATTGTAGGTTATACGGAATCGGAGAAGCCGGTTTATTCAGAACCGGAACCACCGGTGCAGTCAAAGGAAGAAACAACTCCGGAAGAACCGAAAGAATCAAAAACATCTTCTCAACCCACCTACCATAAAGTTCAGCAGGGGGAAACACTTTATTCTATAGCTCAGAAATACGGAATTTCCGCTGATGCTCTTGTGAAATTGAATAACTTGCCGACCAATACCATAACACCCGGGCAGGTGCTCAAACTCAGATAACGTTTGATCACAATTAAAGACAAGCAATTCGTTCCACTGATCAGTGAAGATGATCTGCAGAAACGGATAGGTGAGATCGCTCACGACATTACACGCGACTATCAA
>CAYOYI010000351.1:0-4731 GCA_964408105.1 uncultured Chitinophagaceae bacterium
GTCTCTGTTGTTTCGGGCAGCGCATCCACAACGGATAATGCGACCGGAAAGAACTTAGTCCTGATATCTTCAACTATTGTTTCTACGAATGTAAATTCCAAATTCACCAATGTTTCAGTTCCGGTAATTACATGGGAGCCAGCAATTTTCGATGATATGAAAATGGTGGGCAACTTGTCTTCCGAATATGGTACCGCTTACAACCAAACTCAGATCAACATAGTAGGTGCCGGACATCCTTTAGCAGCATCCTTAGCAAATGGCGTGACCAGTGTTTTCGTTAGCAATCAATCAGTGACTTGGGGCAAACCAAGCGGAAGCGCTGTTTCAATAGCAACAATCAACGGAAACGCAAGCCAGGTTTGCATCTTCGGTTATGTGTCAGGTGCAGCGATGTTTGGCATGAATGCCCCCGCACGCAGAGTGGGGCTCTTTTTAACAGACGGTGGCGCCTCTGCAACAAATGCCAGCGGAACGGCTTTGCTTGAAGCTGCTATTCTTTGGGCAGCTGGTGGTGGTGGAAAACGTGAAGATTCAGCACCATTGATTGAAAGCAATATGAGTGAAATCGAATGGTCAGTTTATCCAAATCCGAACTCCGGAAACTTTAATTTGAAATTGACCGGACTCGAAGATCAAAAGATTCAGTTTAATATTTATAATGCTCTCGGACAACTTGTGTTAACCGAGGTGAAATGGGTGCTGTCAAATGATCACACTGAAAAATTTGAACTGAACTCATTCACCAACGGCATGTACTGGATACAAGTACAAAGCCAGAATTACTCCGAAGTCAAACGGATTGTGATTAACGGAAGATAAGCCCGAAGCAAATAACCAGAATAGCTAAACTCCGGGATTGTAAAATCCGGGGTTAAATTTGCCATTCAAATTAACAGGTGGCAAGTACTTACTCCGACAACGGGACTCAGGAAAACTCAGAGAAGGAAAAAAAGAAAATTCGCTGGTCAGACCTTAAGAAGACCTGGGAAATTTTCCGGTATGTCAGACCATATAAAGGTCAGTTCATTGCCGGAATGGTCTTTCTGTTTCTTTCAAGCATGACGGTATTGGCCTTCCCGGCCGTTGCCGGAAAGCTTATGGATGCCGCAGTCGGAAAGATTGACTGGGTCGTCAATGATATCAATACGATTGCAGCGCTTCTCATTACTATTTTAATTTCGCAGGGAATTTTTTCCTACTGGCGAGTGATGTTTTTTGCCAGGGTAAGTGAATATGCCATTGCGGACATACGCAAGGACCTTTACGCCAAGATCATTTCTCTGCCAATTCCATTCTTTGAGCAAAGACGCGTTGGAGAATTGATCAGCAGGATCACATCTGATGTTACTCAACTTCAGGACACCATTTCAATTAATGCAGCCGAACTTTTTCGCCAAATCGCAACGATCACCGTTGGTACGGCAATCATTTTTATCACCTCACCCAATCTCTCTTTATTAGTTATTGCAACCTATCCACCCCTTATCATCCTTGCGATAGTATTCGGCAGATACATCCGAAGACTTTCAAGGCAAGCACAGGATTCACTTGCAGATTCAAATGTGGTAGTGGATGAAACCTTACAAACGGTAAACGTTGTTAAAGCCTTCACCAACGAGCAATTTGAAAGAAACAGATTTAACAAAAGTATCAAGCTGGTTGTTGACCTTGCGATAAAAGCTGCTAAATACCGCGCAGTGTTCGTCACTTTCGTGATTGTTGGATTGTTTGGCGGCCTGGTGCTGGTGCTCTGGTACGGTGCGCGTCTGGTTTATTTGGAAGAAATGAGCATCGGTGACCTTACTGCTTTTCTTATCTATTCCGTTTTCATCGGAGGCGCTGCAGGAAGTATGGCAGAAATGTACAGTAAAATCCAAAAGACAATTGGGGCATCTGAGCGACTGCTTGATATTATGAAGGAATCTTCCGAGAATCTGGCAACTCCGGATTTGAAATCTTTGAAAAAAATAGAGGGAAGGATAACATTCCAAAACATCACCTTTAGCTATCCAACCAGAAAAGATGTGACGGTTCTTAAGAATATCAGCTTCCAAATCAACAAAGGAGAACGAATTGCACTCGTGGGACCCAGTGGAGCCGGTAAATCAACTATCATTCAACTTCTTGTTAAATTTCATAATCCGGACAGCGGAGAAATTTTCTTTGATGAAAAGCCCTCAGATAAATACGAGCTATTTGAGCTACGCAAGAACATTGGCATAGTACCGCAGGAGATCATTTTATTTGGAGGAACTATTCGTGAAAACATAGCCTATGGGAATCCAGATGCCAGTGAAGAGGCAATTATTGAGGCTGCTACCAAAGCGCATGCTATGGAATTCATCGAAACATTCCCTCAACGATTTGATACTAAAGTTGGTGAACGAGGCATTAAACTTTCCGGGGGACAAAAACAAAGGATTGCCATTGCCAGGGCAATTCTGAAAGATCCTGCTATTCTGGTTCTTGACGAAGCCACAAGCTCTCTCGATACTGCTTCAGAAATTCTTGTGCAGGAAGCGCTGGAAGAATTGATGAAAGGCCGTACAAGCATTATTATAGCACATCGCTTGTCAACAATAAGAAAGGCGGATAAAATTTTGGTGCTTAATAAGGGTGAACTTGTCGAGGAAGGCTCGCATGAAGAGTTGATGAAAAATGAAGATGGTTTATACCGCCACCTCATTCATCTTCAATTCACATTGGCTGAGCGGGTGTGAATTCCGAAATGTGATTTGTTTTAGAGCACGAGTTGCCGTAGATCGCAATACCAACCAAAAACGACATCAAAACCACCGAGACCCAGAATTTTCGCTCTATCCAACACCTTTTTCCTTTTTCACCGATGATAGTGATAACGTGGAGTAGAAAAAAGGAAACCAACAGTATTATGCCGACCATAAATAATATGTACGGCAATCTATGTTTAAGGTTACAGGTGTACGATTAAAGAAAGGATCTGACGGCCTGATAGAATTCATCGGGAGCTTCGGCATGCACCCAGTGACCTGATTGCGGGATCGTGATCAAATCCACGGTAGTAAAAAGTTGCCTGAATGATGCCATATCATTTTCATTCACATAACCCGATTTACCACCACGAATAACCAGAGTTGGAACATTAAGTTGTTGTCCGGACGTAACCGGCACATTTATATTCTGATAATTGTCCTCAAGCGCTTTTAAATTCATTTTCCACTGAAAGGTTCCATCACCTTGCCGATCAAGATTTTTCAAAAGAAATTGCCTGACCGAAAAATCCGGAATGCTTCGTTCCAACATAGAATCGGCCTCTGCCCTGCTTGTTATTATGGAAATATCAAGATTTGACAAAGCATCTAATATCTCATCGTGTGTCCCCTCGTATGATCTTGGACTAATATCAACCACAATCAACTTTAAAAGACGCTCTGGATGGTGAATCGCAAATTCCATAGCCACCTTACCCCCCATTGAATGACCGATGACATGGGCCTTATTAATTCCCTGCTCATCAAAAAATTCAAGCAGATCTCCGGCCATTGCCGAATAGGTATGAATAGAGCTGTGAGGTGATTTACCATGGTTACGGAGGTCAACCGTGAAAACTTTAAAGTCAGAACCTAATTTTCTGGCAAATGTTTGCCAATTATCGAGTGAACCTAACAGACCATGAAGAATGACAACGGGCGTGCCTTCCCCGAAAGATTTATAATTCAGATGCATTACATCATCTTAGCCCTTCTCGTAAGGTAAGGTACCAGCACTTGCAGAAAATTCTCCGCAATATCGGCTTCCACAAAATCAATTTTGTACTGACCACACTTGAGCATCAAATCTTTTTTGTATTGCTGAGCTTGAGTCGTGTAATATTCCCGAACTTCACTCGCCCTGAGTTTGATCTTTTCGTTTGTCTCAAGATCAATGAACACGTAAGGCCGGTTCTCAAATTCAAACTCCAACTCACTACGTTTGTCTGTGACATGAAAAAGAACCACTTCATGTCTTGCATACTTAAGGTGTTGTAGTGCAGAAAACAACTCAGAGCTATTTTCCATATTGTCAAGCATGTCGCTGAAAATGACGACCAACGAACGTTTAGGAATGTGATCCGCGACCTGATGCAAGCAGGATGCGGCTGCAGTTTTTTTATTCTTTGGTACTTCAGCAAGCAACTGCTCAAGATGACTGGTCAACAACTTATGGTGAACTTGGGTCGAGCGAGCTCCGGTGTGAACGTCCAATTTATCAGTAAAAATTGAAAGCCCAACCGCATCACGCTGCTTGCGCATCAGGTACATCAACGCAGCCGCACAAACAATGGAAAACCGAATCTTGTTGTTCTCATTTCCCTGCGGGTAATACATCGAAGAAGATCCATCAATCACCAATTGGCAACGAAGGTTGGTTTCCTCCTCGAATTTCTTGACAAACATTTTATCTGTCCGCGCATACACTTTCCAGTCTATGTCCTTTACGGATTCACCGGAATTGTAAAGTCTATGCTCCGCGAACTCTACCGAAAAGCCGTGATAAGGACTTTTGTGTAATCCAATGATAAAACCCTCAACTACCTGGCGTGCAATAAACTCCAGGTTGTCTAAACGATGAAGGTCTTCAAGTTTTTGGATGGAAGCCAAATGAGTACTGCGTATTGGGTATTGCGTATAACGACAAAATTAGTAACGAAATTTTTCGCACTACTCAGTACGCTGTACGCAATACTAACTAAAGATGCGCTTTTAACTT
>CAYOYI010000352.1:0-4728 GCA_964408105.1 uncultured Chitinophagaceae bacterium
AAAACCCGAAGAAAAAACTTTTTATCCTCGTGCCGTCATCCTCTGGAATCACCGCTGGGAATTTGACAAGAATCCCGAGGAATTTTTTCAGGCGCTGTTTGACTTACAGGAACGTGGTGTTGAGTTCAAGTTAGTTGTGCTTGGTGAAAAATTCGCAAAGTATCCGCCAATTTTCGATGAAGCAAAAGAGCGGTTGAACGACAGCATCCTTCAATTCGGCTATGTCGCTAATGAAAAGGAATATGTCAACTGGCTGTGCCAGTGTAATATTCTTCCGGTAACGTCACACCAGGATTTTTTCGGAGCAAGCGTTGTTCAAGCCATGTATTGCGATGTGGTGCCGCTGCTGCCGAAACGATTAGCTTATCCGGAACATATTCCCAAACAGCTTCACTACACATTTTTTTATGAGGATGACCACAGAGAATTCGTCAACCGCCTGCAGCGTATGATCTTCGATGTGAAAGTTTTAAGAAAGCAAAAGCTGGGGCATTTTGTGGAGAAGTATGATTGGGGAAAAATGGCGGAGCAGTATGATGAGGAGATGGAGCGGCTAAATCACCTTAATCAATAACTAATTTTTGAGTGAATCGGGATTCACCCGTTGTCACAGTCACAAAATACATTCCGCTGTTTAGGTTTTGATTTTCGATTTTGACCAAATCCCCTGACAATACTTCTGAATAAACTTTTCTTCCCTGAATATCAGAGATAGTCAGCCAAGTAGTCTCTCCTACTATGAAGTCAGGAATATGAATTGAAAAGTCTCCCTGGGTCGGATTAGGGACCAACAGCATCTCATGTGATGCAATATTTTCAATCCCCGTGTTGACATCAATTACAGTTATTGTTGCAGATTCCGAACTCACCGGCACATCTGTTTCATCATTCATAATTGATTTGATCCGGCTGAATGACATTTCCAGATTGCCGGAATCGCCTGCGACAATGAAATTCAAGGTGGCAATCGTTCCAAAACCCGAAACATCCTGATGATCGGTGCGGCAAAGTGCGAAATCAATTTTTCCTTCGGAAGAAAAATCCCTGCTGATGGTAAGATACTGCGGCAATCCTGCAATGATCCAGGAACTGTCTAAAACTAAGCTCATAGAGCCGGGCTGAATCAAAGTGCTGTCATAATTGATCGTGAAGGCAATTCCATAAACACCTTGAATCGGAGTATCCGATGTCCCGAATTTTACCGGGACGGTCACAGGCATTCCGGGTGTGAGGCTGTCGGCTGCGAATTCAAAGTATAAGTTATATCCGGTAAGCGGTTCAGGCAAAGGCGGTGTGCGCTTGAGCGGATGTGTCAATCCATAATTAAGCGCAACTGCATTGGTATCTGAAACTGTTACATTACTGTCTCCATCACAATCGGCATGTTTCAGGTTTACGCTATTGATGAATTGATAATTCCAGTGCTGGCAGGGCTGCGCAACAAAATTGAGCGAAGCGGACGGACGCGCATAACCGGTGTAATTGTACGCAACGCCAATGTTGAGTATATCAAGGTTGTCAACTACCAGATCGTAGTTGGCATCTCCGGGCCAGACATCGCTGATGAGAGGATTACACCGTGTCCACGTCCATCCTGAGTTTCCTCCGAGGTCAACGCTATGCTCTCCGGCAAAGAATTGAGCGCCTCCGGTTGCCGTAATATTTTGAAGGTAAATGAAATCGGTGCAAACAGTTCCGGTGGATTTGGAAATAGTGGCGGTGCCATTAGTACATTTAATACTTGTAGGAAACCCTCCATCGGATTGGATAATGAGCTCGTCATTAACTGTCACCGTCACTGCATTTGACAGGTTGATCTCCATACCAGGGTTATTGAAGATCAGCGTGTCGAAAACATTGTTATTGCCTCTCATTGAAAATGAAGAGGCATTTGTGATGAGACTGTTGAACTGGTTGCTGCTCCCCTCAACTTCATTATAGGAGCTGACCATGCTGACGTTATTAAAGACGTTGCTGCTGCCCCATATGCGCTCACATTCCACATTGCGGAATGTGCAGTTATTGGAGCTATATTCTATCCAATCGCAGAACACATCCCGAAAAACCTGGTTTGGGCCTCCATAAAACGAGCGGCAATAAATAGTAGTACTGTCTGCATCCAACTGTGTTGAAGGAATTCCTATGACCTCAAAATCATTCGAGCAGGTAATCACCGAAGTGTCAAGCAAAAGAGTAAAACCGGGGGAAGAATAGGCTCGTAAATAGGAACAAGTAAGAGGGAATCCGTTTGTGCGCAAAGTCCCCTGGCTAAGGTGGATGGCGCCACAACTTAATGCGCTTTGCAAATCCCAGCTTCCCGAGCCTACAATGCCTAAAGATGACCACATTCCCACACCCTGAGCATCGATGATGTTGCCGCTGTTGGCGGATTTTAAACGGATTGTCCCGCGCACTTGCCATATCATGTTCGGGCTCAGCAGCAGCGATCCATAGACCTCAAGCGTCACGGTGTAACTTGTGCCGTAAAATAACGGAGCGCCTGTCGCTCCGCTCCAATCCATAGTCAGGCAATATGCGGTTGAAACATTGAAGTAAACCGTATCGCCTGCAGAAAATGAATTAGCATCGAAGAACACATCGTCATATTGGGTAGGTGCGCAACTTCCACCCGGTCCTCCACTACTGGTTGCCCAATGATTAACGTCATTCCAGTTACCGGTGCCGCCCACCCAATACAAACTCCGTGCGGGAGGCGCATTGATGGTGATGCCCGTCACATTTCCCGCATTCACACTGTTGTTGGCAATGAAAGTTGCACCACCTGTGGCAGTGATATTTTTCAGCAAAACATAATCGAGCGACACCGTGCCGCTTGATTTGGAAATCGTAGCCGTGCCGCTCGATTGAATAGAGGTCAGTTGACCACAAGTGCCGTCTGCCCGCAGCTCGTCATTAACTGTCACCGTCACTGCATTTGACAGGTTGATCTCCATACCAGGGTTATTGAAGATCAGCGTGTCGAAAACATTGTTATTGCCTCTCATTGAAAATGAAGAGGCATTTGTGATGAGACTGTTGAACTGGTTGCTGCTCCCCTCAACTTCATTATAGGAGCTGACCATGCTGACGTTATTAAAGACGTTGCTGCTGCCCCATATGCGCTCACATTCCACATTGCGGAATGTGCAGTTATTGGAGCTATATTCTATCCAATCGCAGAACACATCCCGAAAAACCTGGTTTGGGCCTCCATAAAACGAGCGGCAATAAATAGTAGTACTGTCTGCATCCAACTGTGTTGAAGGAATTCCTATGACCTCAAAATCATTCGAGCAGGTAATCACCGAAGTGTCAAGCAAAAGAGTAAAACCGGGGGAAGAATAGGCTCGTAAATAGGAACAAGTAAGAGGGAATCCGTTTGTGCGCAAAGTCCCCTGGCTAAGGTGGATGGCGCCACAACTTAATGCGCTTTGCAAATCCCAGCTTCCCGAGCCTACAATGCCTAAAGATGACCACATTCCCACACCCTGAGCATTGATGATGTTCCCACTGTTAGTGGATTTTAAAACGATTGTTCCGAGCATTTGCCATATCATGTTCGGGCTTAGCAGCAGCGATCCATAGATCTCAAGCGTCACGTTGTAACTTGTGCTGTAAAATACCGGAGCATTGGCTGCTCCACTCCAATCCATGGTATTGCAATTAATGATTGTAGTGTCCAGATAAACCGTATCGCCTACGGTCGTAAATGAATTCGCATCAAAAAAAACATTGTCGGAAGGTGTGGGAATGCGAACATGAAAAATATTTCCACCGCTGCTCGTTGCCCAATGATTGGCGTAATCGCTCCAGTTGCCGGTGCCGCCCACCCAATAATAATCAAGGGCGAAAACCGGCTTTACGGCAAAAGTCGCGAACAATAAAATGAAAAGATAACGGCAGAAAGAGTGCATAATTCTGACTCTATATTAAGCAAAATAAAATTGGTTTTTTGTCAAAGTTTATAAGTCACTGGGTTACTCTATTAAGTGGGATTGCTTCTCCCGATGCTTACGCAGTGAGCATGGCGATCGGGATCGCAAAGACGGAAGAAAAAGGAGAATGAACCAACCGGCCAAAAGCGGGGAGTACTAATATGGTAGATTCACAAAATAAAAAACCCCTGCAACTTTTTGTTGCAAGGGTCTTAGCTGTTAGGGAAGGATTCGAACCTCCACGGGGAAGTTAGCCGCAGCACAGAGTTGTTTGCTTGCTTTTGCGCATGTAAACAAGGTGGTCAACCCCATCCTTTCATTACTGAAAGAATTATGCTGTGTTTATCCCTTTACCCCCACCCCCGAGACAGGAGGGCATGGCTGCCGGTTTCATCACCTAACATTGTAAAGAACTGGTGCAAACATAACATCCTTGTACGGTGTTTGCAAGATTATTACTAAATTATTTAAAAATTTGCAAAATTTGCAACAAAACTGCTATTTTGATAGTATTCATTCAATAAACAAAATTAAAAATGCCTGAAAATTTTCAAATTGACAAGACCGATCTGCAGATCCTCTCCTACCTGACGCAGGATGCCATGATGCCTTACACCGAAATTGCGAAGAAAATATTCGTGTCGGGCGGCACGGTGCATGTCCGCATGAATCGGTTGCAGGAGCTTGGAATTGTAAAAGGCTCACAGCTTCAGATTGACTATGCAAAGCTCGGTTACGATGTAAAAGCCTTCCTTGGAATTTTTCTCCAGAAGAATTCCCTTTACGATAAAGT
>CAYOYI010000353.1:0-4714 GCA_964408105.1 uncultured Chitinophagaceae bacterium
CGACTGCCCCACTGCCATTGGCTCATTGCCGGAGGTTAAGCCCGTGAACGTTTATCCCAATCCGGCTACCGATTTTATCTCGGTGAAAAATGTTTCAAGGAATAGCAGCGTAAGATTGTTTGACAATTCAGGAAAGGAATTATTGAATTTCACTTTGGAAAATGATGAACTTCTCTTACCCGTTAGTGACTTACCTCCGGGTTCTTATTTCATTGAAATTTCAGGCGGGAAGGAAACGCTCCGCGGCAAGTTCATCAAGTCATTATAGAAAACAGGGCTTAAACCGCTTCGAATTTCTGAACATAGTGCCTGTAACGTTCAAGCACTTCGTTCACATAATTTACCACTGCTTCGCCACGGCAATATCCGCCTGTCGCCACTTCGTCATTATAGTATTTAGGCCGTGACTTTAGTTTCATGTATTGCTCTACATTGCCTTTCCACGTACACGGATCTGCGTGATATTTTTCAGCAAGCCTGACCGCATCCCGCACATGAGTCTCACCGGCATTATAGGAGGCGAGAATGAATTTGATCCGCTCGGTGCTGTCAATTTCACTCCAGTAATGATC
Source organism: uncultured Chitinophagaceae bacterium (assembly GCA_964408105.1). GTDB lineage: Bacteria > Bacteroidota > Bacteroidia > Chitinophagales > CAIOSU01 > BPHB01. The sequence continues at coordinate 573 of CAYOYI010000353.1, forward strand.
CAGCCAATGCAAATAAGCAGTGCCCGCTCTGATATTCTGCTCCGGATCAGCAAGGTCATAAACTCCAAAACGCAACCCTGTGAATGGCATCAGTTGCATCAACCCTTCGGCACCCGCCCACGAACATGATAAAGGATCAAAACCCGATTCTTCATAGATCAGTGCGACCAGCAGCCTCCAGTCCCATCCTATTCTGCGTGCATATCTTCTTATGATATCATCATATTCGGAAATCCTTCCGCCTGAAGCAGAGAAGTAATCGCTTCTTGCCCATGCGGTGATCTGCTTTTTGCTTTTGAAATATTTTTTGTAGATCATGTTGTACTCAAGGCTCTTCCTTGTCTTCAAAATCCATTCGTTCATAGCGTGAAGAAGCTCAGGAGAATTTTTCCTCACAGCCCAGGCGATGCCCTGCGGGCCGCTTACGAACGTGTTCACATCAATATCAGGATAGTAAGTGCTCCCAAGCAGGGCGACATTTTCATCTACAACAGTGAAGTCAATTTCTTTTTCGGCCACCATGCGGACAAGGTCATCTGCCGTCACTTCTCCCCTCACCGGCACAATGTCAATTTCAGCATTCGTTTCTTCGATGACTTTAAACATACGGTCAAATTGGGCTGAACCAACCCTCACATGAACCTGCTTGTTCGAAAGATCAACCATATCCCGAATGAGCATCTCTTCCAACTCTTCGCTTTTCATCTCATTAAAGTTGTAAGGCTTGCGCTGCACCAGCACCTGATGCACCTCAGTGAAGGGGATAGTAAACTTTGCTTTCTTCCTGCCTTCTTTGGTAACATCCAAGCCGTAAGCGATGATGTCACCCAATCCATTATTCAGATAGTAAAAGATACTGTCGAGGTCATGTACGACCACAAGCTCCAGATCAACTCCAAGATCGTCTGCAAAAAGCTTCAGCAATTCATAATCATAGCCCATCGGCTTCCCTTTGTAAATAAAATAGCTCAGGGAATTGTAGCCGGTAATGGCAATGAGCTTTCCTCTTTGCCTTATTTCCGCAAGATCAAAAGAAACCAAAGGGCGGTTATCGCTGGCAACTCCGATCAGTTCCGTTTCACTCCAGTTGCATCTTGCACCAATCAGGAGAAAACCGGCCACAACCAGGCTTATCATGATTATTCTCACGAAGTAAAGTTAGCAGGCGGCTGATGTATGTTCAGTTGTTATCTTTGGCTTACTATTCTTTAGTTGATGGAAAATTCAAAAAGCATTTTTGCGGCAATAGTGATGGGGGTTTCAATCATCATCACCGCATCAATTCTTTCCAACGGCTTTAAAAACCGGAATAAAAATCTCGATGAGATCAGCGTGACAGGGCTGGGCAAGAAAGACTTTGTTTCAGACCTTATCGTGTGGACAGGTTCATTTACCAGAAAGAACATGGAGCTGAAAAACGCCTATGCGCAACTGGATGAAGATCAGAAAAAAGTGAAAGAATACCTGCAAAGCAAAGGGATCAATTCCTCAGAAATTGTTTTCTCTGCTGCCGATATCAATAAAGAGTTCGATTACTCTTATGACAATGACGGGCGAAGTACCAGCACTTTCAGCGGTTACCGGCTCACGCAGCGCCTTACCATTGAATCAAATGAAGTAGATAAAGTGGAAAACCTGTCCAGAGAAATTACCGAACTCATCAACACCGGTATTGAATTCTATTCCGAGGCTCCGCAATATTATTACACCAAGCTTGCCGAGCTGAAAATTGAGATGGTGGCCTCCGCAACGGAAGACGCACGAATTCGCGCGGAGCAGATCGCGGACAATGCGCATGCAAAGCTTGGCGATTTGAAATCGGCAAGGATGGGTGTCTTCCAGATTATCGCCCAAAATTCAAGTGAAGATTATTCATGGGGAGGCTCTTTCAACACTTTCTCCAAAAAGAAAACCGCCACCATCACCATGAAGCTCTCTTTCGGGATCAGGTAATTTTCACTATCCCGTTATTTCCATACGCATTACTGACCACAAATTCCGCAACGCGAACATAACGAGTGTTCATAAGTCAGGCGCTCACGTGAAATTTCCACGTGTAATTTTTGCACTACGTTTTTCATGAAAACTGTGTCAGCAAGTGAAAGAAAAAACATTAACCCGCCAGAAGGACAGGAAGATCTTTGTCCTCGATACCTCTGTAATACTCTATGATCACAATGCCATCAAAAATTTTGAAGAGAATGATATTGTGATCCCCATCCAGGTTCTGGAAGAGCTTGACCATTTCAAAAAAGGAAATGAAACCCGCAACTTCGAAGCCCGTGAGTTCATCAGGTTTGTTGATGACATCTCAAAAAACAACCTCATCAACGAATGGATTCCGCTCAATGGCCCAACCAAAGGGAATTTCAAAGTAGCGATCAACGAAAACGGTATCGAACTGAATGAAAATGCGGTTCACATTTTTGGCGACAATAAGAATGACCACAAGATTTTGAATGCTGCCCTGTCGCTTCAAAAGCATCATCCTCAGAAAAAAGTGATCCTCGTCACCAAGGATATCTGCCTGCGGCTGAAAGCGAAAGCCCTGAACATCCGCTCTGAAGATTACGAAACCGGCAAGATACAAGACGTTGATAAGCTCTATACCGGAAAAACCGTTTTGAGCAACGTAAGCCCCGAGGCCATCAGCCTGTTGTTTGAAAAAGGTTTTGTTGCGCCTGAAAAATTAGGTTTGGATAAGGCTGAAGACAATCATTTCTTCATTATTACCACTGACGCCAAACCCGTGTTGGGATATTACAATCCGCATACAAAACTTGTTGAGCGCGTCAACAAAGAGCACGTCTATGGCGTCACTCCGCGCAATGCCGAGCAGGCATTCGCCATTCATGCGCTCCTCAATCCAAATATCAAGCTGGTGACCATACAAGGCGTTGCCGGTACCGGAAAAACTTTGCTGGCAATGGCAAGCGCGTTGGAACAGCGCAGGAATTACCGCCAGATACTTATCACCTGCCCTATCGTTCCGCTCAGCAATAAGGATATCGGTTATCTGCCCGGTGACATCAAGTCAAAGCTCGATCCATACATGCAGCCCTATTGGGACAATCTCAACTTTATCAAAGACCTGCACGGCACCGATGAAAAGAACGGCAAGCGCATAGATGAAATGCTCGCCACCGAAAAAATTTCAATCGCCCCGCTCGCTTACATTCGCGGGCGCAGCTTTTCAAAAGTGTTCTTCATCATTGACGAAGCGCAGAACCTCACGCCTCACGAAATAAAAACCATCATCTCCCGCGCTGGCGATGACACCAAGGTGATCTTCATGGGTGACATTCACCAGATTGACACCCCGTATCTCGATGCCGAGAGCAACGGCCTCTCTTACATGATTGACCGCATCAAGAACAACCCGCTCTTTGCTCACATCACATTGGAGAAAGGCGAACGCAGCGACCTGGCGAACCTGGCGAATTCGTATTTGTAACTAATTATTTACAGTCGGGGCACTAAACCGCATTTTTGATAATTTCACGCGCACGATGAAGTTTGCAACACTCCTCATTACCTGCCTTGCCCTGCTGAGCGCCTGCCAGAATCCCGAAGCCTGCCTCACCGCAGATAGAACGAACATTTCCGTGATGGATACTATCGTGGTGAAGAACTGCAGCAAAGATGCAGACCGCTACATCTGGACAACAGGCGGAGCCACAAGAGTTGACACTACAGTAAATAACTGCTCGGATTCAGTAATAATATATTATCAGCAAGCCGGGGTTTACATGGTGACGATCGAAGCAGGCACTTATGACGGGGCACCGCTCAATTGCATAGTGCCCGATGTGAATAATAGTGACGAAGCTTCGATAACGATTACGGTGAATTAACGCCAGAAGAAGAATCACTCGTCCCCCGCCCCGCGTCCCCCGTCCCTTTCCCTATCCCAGTCTTCAATAAAACGAATCAGCACAGTCTTCACATCCTGCAAAGCTTTTTCATCAACGCACTCCGGAACATCGAGCCGGGTGTGATAAGTAGGATCGAGCGTGTCGGTTGATTGTCCGATGATGGTGACTGCGGGGATGCCCTGGCGAACGAAGCTGACTCCATCCGTTGCCCCTATTGCAAGCGCTTTCTTCACATATTTTATTCCGCAATCATTAAATGCCTTTTCC
>CAYOYI010000354.1:0-4705 GCA_964408105.1 uncultured Chitinophagaceae bacterium
GGAAATCCTATTGCGCTGATCATCGAAGGATACCGTTTTTCCCTTACTGGTGTAGCATTTCCCAGCCCGTATTACGCCTTATCAATGATTCCGGTGTTAATTTTGTTTGTAACGGGATTAATCTACTTCCGAAAAATTGAAGACAAAATTGTTGACTACATTTAAAAGCATCCAATGAGAAATGTTTTTCGCAATCCTGACCTGCAAAAACAATTCGACAAAACCGGATACGTGGTAATTGATCTGCTTTCGCAGGATCAAGCAAAAGAATTGCTCGCACTTTATGATTCAATAGATGGTGTAAAGGGCACTTTAAACACGAACAAGAACAATACCTACGAGCTTAGTTTCTTTGAAAAAGACGCGGAATCAAAGCGGAGAAAGTTTGACGCCATATACAGTTTCTACAAACCTCACCTCGATAAGTTTCTCGACAATTACAAACCGATCATCATCAATTTATTTTCCAAGCAGCATGGCATCGGAGAAGTTCCTATTCATCAAAACTGGACTTTTGTGGACGAGCGGAAGTTCACTTCTATTTCCGTTTGGTGCCCGCTTCAGGATGTGAGCCGTGAGAACGGCACACTGGAAGTTGTACCAGGCTCTCACAAGGTAATTTGTGATTACCGCGGACCTTCCATTCCATGGGTATTTGATAATCTGAACCAGTTGATGAAAGAAAAATACATGGTTCCGCTCGAATTGAAAGTTGGGCAGGTCGGAGTAATTGATGATGGCGTGATTCACTATTCGGGCGACAATCACACGCAGAGAGACAGAAGAGCGGTTCAACTCATTATGAAACCGGCAGACGTCCCGACCATCCACTGTTATAAAGATTCTCCCGATTCCGATAAAATCAATATCATGGAAGTTGAAGACGATTATTTTTTTGACTTCAACATGTGGGATAAACCGCGCGAAGGAAAAAATCTTCACACCATCACGTTCCCGATAAAGAAACTTTCAGAAGAAGAATTGGTTGAGCGCTGCAATCAGAATTTAGCCTCTGCATGAATAATGAGGGAAATTTTCAAAAACCACTCGGTCAATCAGGAGATTGAGAAAAACGGATTTGCTGTTGTTCCTTTTATTGACAGCAAAGTAATTCATGAACTAAAAGAATTCTACAAAAGCCTGCCTGGATCAAATGCATTAGGTACTCATGTTACCATGTTCAACCCCTCAGTTGAATACCGAAGAAAAGTGAATGACAAGATAAATGAACTCTGTGGTGACACTGCCGTGAGTTTAATGAATGGATACCGGGTGCTCTATACCAATTATATGATCAAGGAGCCGGGAAAGGAAGGTGATTTTCCCGTTCACCAGGATTGGACCTACGTTGATGAAAGCAAACACACTTCAATTGCTTTTTGGATTCCGCTTGATGAGGTTGATTCGGAAAATGGTGCGCTGCACGTTGTGAAAGGTAGTCATAAATTCATCAGTGCATTGCGCGGGCCTTTTGTACATGAGCCTTTTCAGAAATTAAGCGCAGAAATAAAAAACCAATACTCACAACCAATAAATCTGAAAGCAGGCGAAGCATTGGCCTGGGATCACCGCCTGATCCATTTTTCACTTCCGAACAAAACCAATCAGCCGCGAATCGCCATTACGCTGATCATGGTTCCTGAAAATACTGATGTGTATCATTGCTTTGGAATTCCGGAATCAAATGGCACGGTCGTGGAGAAATTCAATGTTGATACTGACTTCTACATGAATTATATTATCGGGAAGCGACCTCAAAGGGTGAAACTTTTAGAGACCTTTGAACAACCGGCAGAGAATTTTTCAAAAGAGCAATTTGAAGAGGCTTATAATTCGCAGGTAACCATAGCGAATTAAAAATGGAAAAGGATTACAAACTCCAGTCAGAGAAAGTAGCCGACTATTACAATAGCTGGCAACAGGGCTACAATGATGTTTATGGCAATACTATTCAAGCATTTCGTCCGGCTGAGATAGATGACTTGATGAAGTATATCTCTTCGAGCTCAGACATTCATGACGACATCAACATTCTGGATGCGGGTTGTGGTGTTTGCGGACCTGCAATCTGGCTGGCATCGCACTTCAATGTTGAAATTGCAGCTATCACCATTTCAGATGTTCAGGCAAGCCAAGCGAAAGAAAATGTTGAAAGAAAAAATCTGGCAAAACAGGTCTCTGTTATCAAAGGCGATTATCATGAGCTGGCAAAATATTTTGAACCGGATAGCTTTGACCGGGTACTTTTTCTTGAATCACTCGGTCACGCAGGTGAGCCGTCAAGGGCAATCAAAGAAGCATTTTCAGTTTTGAAACCCGGAGGCAGTATTTACATAAAGGACTTCTATTACAAGGAGCCCGATGATAAATTCTGGAGAGAGCGAATTCAGAAGACCATGGAAAACATTAACAGGCTCTACTCTTACAACTGCCTGAATCTGAATGAAACCATTACCGCCCTTCGTTCGGCTGGTTTTGAGATTGATTTTGTCCGCAAGTTTGCTTTCAAAGATGATATTTCTGTGAGGCTGGAATTTGAGAGCCGCTTTGAAATTGACATCTTCGGAGGAGAACCGGAATTCTATCCGGCTGAATGGCTGGAGATAAAATGTATTAAACCGGAAGCATGAGCGCAGAAGTTTTTTTCGATAAAGAGCTTCAAAAAACTTTCGATCGTGAAGGAGTTATTTCAATACCATTCCTGAACGAAGCTGAAATTCAGTCGCTGCTATCGTTCTACCAAGAAACTTCCGGTAATCTCACTGACCTCAAGTTTCATTCAACAATGTTTATCAATAACCCTTCCTACCGCAAAAGGACGGATGAGCATTTGCGAAATCTTCTAATGCCAAAAATCAACGAGACGTTGAAGGACTTCCGGCTTCTATTCGCCAATTTCATTACAAAAGAATCATCAAAGGAAACTGCAGTCGGCATCCATCAGGACTGGAATTTCACTTCACCTGAACTCGTTTCGCTGAACATTTGGATTCCGCTTGTTGACATCAATGAAAAAACCGGTTACTTCTACGCATTAAAAGGCAGTCATCATGTTTTTAAAAACATCCGTTACACACCTTATGAGAACAATTTTTATGCAGAACTTGAAAACTACATTCATGACAACTCAAGTCCTTTCAGCGTGAAAGCGGGCAGTGCCGTGATTTATAATGGAGCTGTCGTTCATTTTTCTGATCCGAATATTTCAGGAAGTTTAAGGATTGCCGTAGGTTGCGCATTGATACCGCAATCGGCTACCAATCTTCATTATTATCGAAGAAGCCCTGCAAAAAAGAATCTGGAAGTTTATTCCGTCAATGAGGAATTTTATCAGGGGTTCAACTTTTTTGAAGCTCCTAATGGAGTGAAAAAAACAGCTGAGATAAGCGGACACAATAACCTTCCTACGCTCGATGAGCTAACCTCAACCCGTATGTCAAGAATGCGGAGAATATTCTTCGATGATAATTTAGAGCGGGAGATTTCCGAAAGGGGATATATAGTTGTTAAACAATTAGCTTCCTCAAGCACCTGCGATTCTTTAAGCCAGTTCTTTGCTGCAAACGATTCCGTTGATCATCGCCCTTTTTCAATTTCCAACTGGAACAATAATGCCGACTACCGAACTAAAACTTACCATACAATAGTTCAATCGCTCCTGCCTCTTAGTAAAAAATATCTTCAGGATTATAAACCTGTAATGGGCGTTTTCACGGCAAAACGACCTGCTGAGAAAAGCGATATGCTTTTGCATCAGGATTGGAGTCTGGTTGATGAAAACGTATTTCGTTCTGTGAGTGTTTGGGTTGCATTATGTGATATGAACAACGTCAATGGAAATCTGCAGGTTGCTGAGTATAGCCACATCTATGCCGGAACGCCTCGTGGGATGAACATGCCGATACCGTTTGAGAATCTCCGCCAGGAAATACACAAACATTTTTTAACCGACATCCCTTTGAAGAAAGGCGATGCGATCATCTTCGATCATCGGCTGATCCATGCTTCCCCGATGAACAAATCAAACGAGATAAGGTTAGCTGCTGTAATGGCGCTGATACCTGCCGAAGCGGAACTCATACACTATTACAAGTATGAACAAGACAACCAATCGCTGGAGCTGCTTAAGATGAAGGAAGATGAATTTCATTTGGTTGATTTTTTTGACATGCCCAATAAGCCAAAACATACCGAAGTTTTGAAAACCATTCCTGCAGAGTTCAGGCAGATTGGCATTGAAGAGATTCAGCAATTTTCAGTTGCATGAGTATTCTGAAAACATTTTTCTCATCTAAAACTTCACCCGATACGACAAGGTTTGAGTATCCATTCTTCGGGGATAACAAAATTCAGTCAGAAATGGCTAAACAGGGATATTCTGTTCAACCATTGCTTTCCCAAGATGAAGTCGAATCCCTGAAAAAAAATTTCTTCTCCCTTCTCGAAATGTTGCCTGAACCACTGCCGGACAAGCATTGGACGAGCGGCCGGGTTGATGATCCCAAAATCAGAAATTTTGCACGACAGGCTATTGAAAAGATAGTTCCGAAACGACTTGAAAAGTACTTTGACCCTAACGTAACGGATTTCATTGGCGGCATTTTTCTCGCAAAAAAACCGTCTCCCATTAGCGAATTGACAGCACATCAGGATAGTTCACATACGGATGAAACAAAGTACCCGGCAACCTACGCATGGATTGCGT
>CAYOYI010000355.1:0-4688 GCA_964408105.1 uncultured Chitinophagaceae bacterium
GCGCTGCATCCAACAAGATAAATGCAGGTGAATTAGGAACAGCCAAATCTTCTAATTTAGGAGGATCATCGTCCTGGGCTAATAGAATAGTTGTCGATAGTGTCAATAGTAAGACAGATATTTTTTTCATGATTAACTCAATTTAAATTGTTTAACAAGAACTACAGTTTTGTATTCATCAGCATGTACCTTACTGTCTGGTTTTGGATAATTTTTGAGTCCATCCAATCCTTTATTAAGCGTGTAAGTACCTCCAATCCTTTCATACTCTTTCTTTCGAGCAGTCTCATCGCCAATAATTCGAAGATCAATTAAGGTAGCTATAACAAGCGTCCCTCCATTTAAACTATTAGCAGATCCAATATCAGTTGTCGGAATATCGCCAGTCACATCTTTTGAAGTAGCTACTGTTACCGGCTGGGTATTAGGTTTCCCGACAGTTGCTCTTGTTGCAGCTAACCCAATTGTGCTAATGTCAACTGCTAAACTTATTTGCTGAGGTCCATTACCCACATTGTATGTATCCATGGTATCTGATTTATGGCCTACTCTCTTTAATATTCCCGTTTTCGGCTTCCCGGGTATTTTTAATTTTACTTTTCGTTTTCACGCCCTCACCCCTCCACCCCAAAACCAATATCCTTCCATGGTCCTGTACCACCGGCTTACGCCTTTCACCGTTTCTCCTTTATCCGTGTAACCGGTATAGCTAAGCGCTTCACCCGGGCTTGCCGTGCGAATGCGCGTAACTGAAGATGTAGCGCCATTGCGTATGTTAAGCCATGTGGTGGTGACCGTTGTACCGGCTTGTGCGACAAAATCGCTGCCGTTGATCTGGCCGGCATTGGCTTGTGCCTGTTGCACGAGCTTATTTAAATCCACTTTAAAGCCGGGACAGGTTTTCAGAGAATAAATTTCATGATGGCCGATCACATGCTGGCGGTCAATCGGGATATTCCAGCGCCCTGCAATATCTGCTACCAATTGACAGCTCGCTTCAAACATGGCCGGAGTCCAGTCGGTGTTTTCATTGCCTTCATGTTCTAAACCTATCGTGTAAGAGTTGGGATTGATATACATTCCATTGCCAGCGGCTTTTATCAGCGTCCATTTAGGAGCGTTCACACGCCCGGCATGCCAGGCAGTATCATGTTCCTGCACATACTGGTGCACCTCGCCATTCTTACCTATTCCATAATGTGCCGATACTTTCGATTGTGGATTTTTAAACCAGCTATCAGTACCGGTCAACGTGCCCTCCATAATATGGATCACGATTGCTTCAGGACGATACGTCTTTCTTCCTGGAGTGAAGTGGGGACTCGGTATTTGCTTGATATTCATCTTTTCTGGTTTTCAATTTTTAGCCTTCCGCTTTTTCATTCGTTCCGGCTTCATCGGGAACCAGCACGGGCTGGGCATCTGCAGGAGTGTTTTGTCCTGACTTATTTTCGGTGATCTTAAGCCCTGCGTAAACACCAGAGCTCAAGCCTAACAAAATAAGGTTGTTGTTGTCAATCACCGGCATGATAGCGCTGGGATCGTCTGAGCCGAAATTGTTCAATACATAATGGATAAACCACACGCCAAAAACGAGATTGAACACAACAGTTTGAAAACGGTGGATGCTGACGCCTTTTTCATCGGAAAGTATGTCGAGAAAAAAATTTTCTCCATTGGCATCCTGGTGGCGGGCAATAGCGGGATTTGTTTCATCGGCCACATCAACCACTTTTGCTGCGGCAGTGGTTGCTGCGCTTATCCCAAGCAGGATCAGGGTAGATTGATCGAAAATGGGGATTCCCTTGCCTGCAAGAATGATAGTAATAAAAGCAGAAAGTACAATGACCGTCCACCATGCCAACTGCACGCGTGAAAAACTGTAGGGTTTTTGTGACGCAAGGCTGTCATCACGCAGCATAAAATATTTTTTATCGCAAATGATGATGATAACTAACATTGTTGTCAGTACAGCGAAGAAATAGAAGATGTAGTTCATAGGTTTGATTTTTGAATTTTACAAATTAAACTCCGCCCACACGCCCGCATGGTCGCTAGCGGAGTCTTTGTATTCCTGAATGAATGGGAATCTCTTAACCTTACCATTAGTCAGCTCTTCAATATCAAATACTCCTCTCCTTTCCACCCCTCCCTGTTTAAACCTTGCTTTTAGAGCGTCACTTATTAGGATGTAATCAATCTGCTCTTCTTTTTTGTAATGGTAAGTCCACCTGTCAAGCACACTATTTGGAAATTGCAATTCCAAAACATCATTCAATCCCGGCAAGCTGATGAGTGGAGCAAGAGTAGCGCTGTCAGGGGTGTCGTTAAAGTCACCGGCTACCACTACGTAGTCGCGGGAGAGATCATAATTTTTCAAAATTTCCTTCACCGCCTGAGCCTGCATTTTCCTTCGCGGGTCGCTGGAAGAACCGTTCATCTTACTGACAAAATGATTTCCAAGAATGTGCAATGACTTTCCACTGCCCAGGTCTAATTCAATTTCAAGGCAGTCCCTGCTGAAAGTTTGCGACCTGCTATTCGATGAAGGTTTGTCGAAGATGTGAGTTTTGATATTTTTAATCGGATACCTGGATAATATTCCTACATCAATTCCACGGTTATCATTACCATCTATGCACATATTATAATCCAACCTTAAACTTGCTGTTTTCACAGTTTCTGCATAGAACCTCTCAAGCATGGGACGGCTTTCTACCTCAACAAGACAGATCACGTCCGGCTTCATTACACGAATAACTTTAGCTGTGGCTTCCCGGGCTATTTCCTTGAATGACTCGCGTCTAAACACAATCTCACCATCCCAATCAGATTTCCCGTTCGCTTTGACTCCTGTAATAGCAGATTGGCGCCTGGTGAATAACTTCCCGCGATCTTCCTGAATGGTGATAAAATTTTCTAATTCCCTGTAAAGACTCAGAATCTTCGGCTTGTCATAGGTGGACTTTCGCAACTCATCTTCCAGTTGCCCAATTTTGGTTAAATGAGGAGTTGCTCTATCATTATTTCTGAAGTTGAGCAACTTAGCCCTCGAAAAAAGGTTTTCAACGTTAAATGAAGCTACGATCATGATTTATAAACTATTATTTCAGATGCCTGCTCTCTCCTGCTTTTCAACAGTCGCTGCTGCGGGTTTCAGGATGAACCTCGCTAATCTCAAAAAAATATTTCGTATGCCAAAAAACACGACTACGTTACTTTGCGTAGTCATATCGGTAGAAAAGCGGATGTGAAAACATTTTGATTATTCAGACTGCAAAATGCGGAAACCGTTGACAGCAAAAGGTTTGGAAGGATCGCAGGCGATTTAAAAATAGGGTTACAATTTTATGTTTTTATTAATGCATTTTTTTGAATTAGTTGCACAGATAACATCCCTATAACTTGATTTCGGTGCCTAAAAATGTCTATTGCGCTTATGTCGGAGTGGATTTGTCAAGCCAGAGTTCCGGCTTAGCTCATCTGCTTGCAGCAGGATGTTTTGGCAACCGTCATACTGATCGCTTATATTGAAAATTTTTCGTTTAAAGGAAGTGTAAACGCTGTTCACATGAAAGCCGGTCACCTTGGTTTAGTATTTAACCTTACCCGGAATGCGTTTGAGAAGTCCTGCATCGAGATACTCATTAACATTCTTTAATGGCTCTGTGATATTAGTCACCTCTTAATGAACATAACTTTATAAGTTTTGTTTAAGAATCATTAAGCCATGAAACGAGTCGCTTTATCTTTTGCTCTGCTTCTTTTTTCGGTTTTTAGTCTTTTATCACAGGTTCAAACAACTAAACAAAATTTTTTTGGCTTGCTTATCATGGCAGGTGGGCGCTATGATGACGTAAGGATGTGCATAGCGACACCTGCGGGCGTTAAGGGCGGACCTATCGGGGATATCATGTTTGCCGTTAAGCACAGAATAAATGACAAACACGCTTTCTCCTTTAATTTACCGGTTATGCGCCCGATACTATTCGGAGCTATATTTAAGATGCTCCAGCTTGAACCTGAAGCTGCATTTCAAATGTTCACGCCAATAAATAACAAGATTGACTTCATCCATGGCCCGGGTATTGGATTAAGTTTTCACTATGGACCTGATTACAGATCCGATAGTGAAAATCCTTCCAAGTCATTTTTTGCCATGGGACCAATGGTAACTTATCAGGCTGGATTAGCTTTTAAAGGGAAACGTGAAAACAGTCTTACGTTCAAAGCCTTTTACACTCCGTTGTTTGCAAATGGATACGCTAATGGCACCGTTGCTGGCGGAGCGCTTCAGTATGCTATCTATTTTTAAAACACTTCAAAACGGACTTGTTGCCCAAAAACCTAAACCCGCATGTAGATTGTTGACATTCTTCTTCTGCACCATCCATCCATCACACTCTCCATGTAGTCAAACGCATAACGGGCGAGTTGTACAGAGGATTGGAGATGGTTGAATACATTAAAAAATGAGCGACTAATTATGGAAAATTTGAAATGAGTATTAGCGGCTGCAGGCAATGGAAACCGGATGAATTCCTGAGCCCAGGTATTTTCCGGTTAACAGATAAATGAAAAAGCCCGCCAGAATTCCATACTGACGGGCTTTTTATTGTGACTTGGCAGTTGCGGAGGGAGAGGGAAATGTTCCCTTTCTTGAAGTCCTTAACTGACAAGCTTTTCAG
>CAYOYI010000356.1:0-4681 GCA_964408105.1 uncultured Chitinophagaceae bacterium
CGCCAGCGCTGCTGCCACTTTTTCTCTATTTCCGTGAAGTTGTATTCCATAGCTAAATTCCAGATGCAAGGATAACAAAAGGAAGGGAGATTGCGGATGTGCGGCTTAGTTGATTTGCCGATGAAAAGCGACTTATTCCTTGAGCCTGTCCCGAACGTAGTCAAGAAAGAGACAAGAGAATCCAGCTGCTCTGAGCGGGAAGATTCAGGGAGGTGTTGGGCTTGTAAGAGTTTCGTTCATTTAGTAGCCTTTCATCCTTTTTTGCCTGTGATTGGTAAATCAACACCAACTTATCATGAAATTGTATGTACCAGCTATTACAAGAGTATGGGCACCAACTGCCCCTGGAACGGCTGACGCAGGTAAATGTTCTCCGGCTTTCCTTACATTCCTGCGTATTTCTACTTATTTTTGAACCAAATAAAACATGAGCAAACATCAGCCACTGTTTGCAATTCTGCTATTAATCCCTTTCATTTCTGCTGCGCAAATAACTGTTGATCAAAACGATTTTGCCGGTTCCGCCAACAGTGTTTACCTGAGTAACGGTCAGATCAATCCATTGTTAAATGCTGCTGCTACCGGTGCAAATTACACATGGAATTTCTCTACCCTTCGCAGTTCAGGGCAGCAACAAATTGATTATCTCACTGTGGCCAGCACCAATCCAATTTATGCATTTTATTATGCCGATGTGGCATTCAATGTCAACCGCGCTAATATCGCTCTCAAGGGAACAGACATTCCATTTGCCCAGATACTTGGTATGACGAATCCATATACTTTCTACTACAAGAACGGCAACATGTACAAGAAAGTAGGTTATGGCGGTGAACTGGCAGGCTTGCCTGTTCCTGTGAGTATGGATGTTCCCGACACCATCTACCGCTTCCCGATGACCTTTGGCAACACAAGCTCCAGCTTTTCGTCTTACTCCGCATCATTGCCCGGCATTGCGAATACAGTCTATACCCAAACACGCGTCACTACAATTGATGGCTGGGGACAAGTGACCACGCCTTATGGCACGTTCAACGTGCTGCGAAGCAAATCGGAGATTTACGGGAATGATAGCATTTATACCATCGCGCTCAACAGCGGCATAAATATTCCGCGTTCAAAAGTGACTGAGTATAAGTGGATCGCGAAGAATGAAAAAGTGCCTGTATTACAGATCAATACCACCACGCTTTTTGGTATTGAAATCATCAACTCAATCCTGTTCAAGGACGCCAAGCTAAACATTACCATTGACAGTATCACCGGCACTTTATGTCCTGGCTCACAAGTAACGGTGGACTACACTTCTGCCGGAACATTCAATCCATCGGCATTTTTGCAACCCGGTAACCGGTTCACCGTTCAGCTTTCTAACAACAGCGGCAGCTTTTCCAATCCCGTAAACATCGGCAACGTCACAGCAACTTCTTCCGGTTCTATTTCATGCACCATTCCTAATAATACGACAGGCGGTACTGGATATATGATACGCATCACCTCCAATTCACCGACCGATACGAGCGTTGTATTCGGCCCGATCACCATTCACCCGAATCCCACGGCATCCATTACCGCCAACGGTGCGACAACTATTTGCACGTATGATTCCCTCGAGCTTACCGCCAATAGTGGTTTTGATTTTCTGTACCAATGGCAACTGAATGCTTCTAACATCAGTGGAGCTACATCCACCACTTACTTTGCATCAGCAGCAGGGAATTATACTCTGGTCGTTAGCAATGTTTGCGGCACAGCTAATTCAAGTCCGGTTGCGATTACGGTAGATCCTGATCCGATACATAGCATTGTACCTTCCGATACTTCCACGTGTGACGGCAGTCCGATTGTAGTTACGGCTTACAACACCAGTGGCGCATCGCCCGTCACCTATCAATGGCTTGGTAATGGAGATTCCATTTTAGGCGCCATTGACTCTGTCATCACGGTCACTGTCACCGGAGATTATTCATTGATAGTTGCTGACGGATTCGGATGTAAGTTTGTTTCCAGTCCGCTAACACTGGAGATAGATTCAATGGATACTCCGTTGGTCCATACAAACGGGAGCGCAACTTTCTGTCCCGGAGGAACCATCACGCTCTCCACCGACACCAGTGCAGATTTCTTCTATCAATGGCGACTGAACGGAGTGGATATTCCTGGTGCGACATCAGAAACGTACACAACGTCATTAGGCGGTGACTATACTGTAATAGTTAGAGACACCTGCGATTTTGCAACCTCAGCTATAACAGAAGTAACCGTTACCGCGCGTCCGGTGCATACCATCACTCCGTCTTCTCCGGCAAGCTGTGACGGGAATCCAATTACCATCACCACTTTTAATATCAGTGGCGCCTCCCCCGTTACTTATCAATGGTATGAAAGCGGAATTGCAATTGCAGGAGCAACTGATACATTTCTCATTGTGAATGCTCCCGGAGATTATTCACTTATCGTAACAGACAGATTCGGTTGCTTTTTCAATTCGGCTGATTATCCCATAGTGTTTGGTACGCTGCCAGCTCCTGCTTTATATTCTGATGGAGCAACTTCCTTCTGCCATGGTGAAAGTGTAACATTCTCAACGGATACTAATTATCAATACACGTATCAATGGCTTTTGGATGGAGCGGTCATTGGCGGGGCTACATCAAGCAGTTATATTGCTACGCAGGAAGGTAACTATTCAGTCGAGATCAGTATAGGAAACGGATGTAATGCCACCAGCACGATTGAAAAAGTAAATGTGACTCCCCAGCCATCAGCGCCAACAATCACTCAGCAGGGAGATAGTTTATTCAGCTCGTCCGCTGTAGAATATCAGTGGTTTCTAAATGGCTCAGTGTTGCCAGGTGCAACTTCTCAAGCATACAAACCCGGCATTGACGGCAACTATGCGGTGATGATAACGGATAACAATGGCTGCACGAACGTCTCGATTCCGTTTTACGTTTCAGGCACCGGCATTAATGATCCGTCAACAAACTGGCACATCGGCATTTATCCCAATCCCGTTTCAAACTCTGCGTTTACAGTTAATAGTTCTGAAGAATTTTCAGGCATTCAAATCTTTAATGCTGTTGGATCTCTGGTGATTGAATTAGAGTTTGGTAGAACGAAAACAGCGTTGATTGTCGGCAGTATGTTACAGCCGGGTGTGTATTTTGCTGTTCTTAAAACCGAAACTCGCGCAAGAGCCGTGAAAATGGTGAAGATTTAATACCTGATTTATTTCAAACTCCGACCAAACTCAGCTGTCTCCCGCAGCGCCTTGGCGATTTAGGTAATTATGAATACACCGAAGCAATTTTTCACTTGCCCCTTCAGGACGAGTAAATCCTGTATTCAAATCTTCCTTTATGCCGAGGAAAACAGAAATTAAATTATCTTTCAACTCATGAAAAACCATGCTGTGCGCACTTTCTGCTTCGCCCTGATAGCATGTGCAACATTCATTTCTTCTAATACCACGATACACGAAACTCACGAAGGAACTATTACCAACCTGTATGATGCTTTCGGCAAAGACACCACGCTGAAAAAAGACTTCGGCTTTTCGTGCGTTACCAAATACAACGGCAAGACTATACTATTTGATGCCGGCAGCCACGCTGATATTTTCAAACAAAATACAACCCGGCTTGGCATAGACCTCTCTCAGGTTGACATTGCCATTATATCTCATGGACATTTTGATCATCTGAACGGACTGGATTATCTGCTGCAGGTAAACCCAAAAGTAAAAATCTATTTCCCCTATGATATTTTCTGGGGAGCTCCCGTGCCGTTTGATGCGACAGGGCAAGAACCTGCGGTAAAAGATTCTCTTCCGGTTTACATGAGATATTTTGACGGAGAACAAACTAAATTCAGCATCAACCAATCAGGCAGATTTTGGAAAGCGAACATTGAATTCGTAAAATCATCAAAAGAAATCGTGCCCGGCCTGACGCTCATTGCTACTAACTCCGAATATATGGGCTATTTCTCGTGCTATCCGAACAAGAGTTTTGTCGAAGGTCAGTTTGAGCAAAAAGATCATGACTGTAAGAACACAAACCTGCCGGAGCTTTCCCTGTCAATCAATACCGCCAACGGTGAAGTTTTAATAGTAGGCTGTTCACATACCGGAGTAGAAAACATCATCAGCCAAACGAAGACCATAACAAAGAATAAAATTGAACTGGTGTATGGCGGCTTTCACATGCTGCCGTTCGATCGTGATCAAACCAAAAAAGTAGTGGCAATGTTGAAAAACGATCTGCAGGTTCACCGCGTAGCTCCCACCCATTGCACGGGACATCTTGCATTCAAAATTTTGCAGGAGACCTTCGGTGAATATTATATTTATGCAGGGCTGGGAGAAACGATAAAGTTTTAGAAGATACTTCGTCATAATTCTCTGCGCCTCTTAGTTTATGATTCTAAAGAACAATTCTTTTGCTTCTCAACTCCTCAATTTGCTCCCTACTGTAATTTGCTTGTAACAATATGTTCAAAGTATCCTCTCCAAGGTGAGGTGAACCCCATGAAACCGAAGAAGGCATACTGGAGAATTTCAACGGGTTACCGATCAGTTTTAACTCCGGATTTTTCTCATCCTTCACGATCATCTGCCTGGAAATTATCTGAGGGGCATTTTCCAATTCAGCAACGGATAATACCGGAGTAATACACA
>CAYOYI010000357.1:0-3232 GCA_964408105.1 uncultured Chitinophagaceae bacterium
GAATATTTCCGGTGGCGTGAAGCTGCTGAGCCGGGCTCGCTGTACCGATCCCAACATTGCCGGTGCTGTTCTGAACAGTCATGCGCGTGGTTCCTGAAGTTTGGAGCGTGAGGTCCTCATCATAGCTGCCAACCCAACCTTCGTCAACCGTAATCCCTTTGTTAAAGTAATATCTGGGACGGTCGGTATAGAAATGTGACCAACTGGTGTTTTGCGGACCGATTTCAGTGTATCCTGAATTCGTAGAAGTGCGCAGAGCATTACCGCTCCCTTGTGTGAGCGCCAAATTTGAATTACTCAGCTGCAATTGTGAAACGCGCCCGATGCCGCTTATCCAATAATCTGCAATTTGTGCTGATCCGATCTGGTTCTTAATATAATCACCAGCGCTTGTCACGTCAGGCACGGAGACAATGAAGCTGAAATTTGAAAGGCTCGTCACCTGATTGATCGTCCAACCGTCAGCATAAGCTTCATTAATATTCGAATGCCCCTGCATGAAGGAAACCACGCTGATCTTGGGATAAGAATAACTGGCAGATTCATCACCAAGCAAAATGGCAACCGTGCCGGTTGAATTATTTTTTGCCAAACGCACCTGTAGCTTTTTGCTGCCGGAATTTATATAACCGTAGTTGTAGAAATTATCATTGCTGTAGATATAGCCGCCAATAGTAACTTCAAAGGGCGCGGTGTTGTCATAGAAATACCCTTCGATCTTTACCCGGAACATGCAAGCCGAATTCCATGGCTGAGCAGTGGTAATGGCAAATGCCCCTGCTGCTGTTGAACTTGAGCTATTGTATGTAGCGAGGTTTCGATAAACGCGGTAAGAAGAACTTCCTTCCACCATCATGTTATCATCAAGCCGGATGTTGCCGGCTACATCAAGTCTTTGGAGTGGGTTTGATGTCCCCACCCCAACGTTCTGGGCATGAGCAGCAATCTGAAATAAACCCAGAAAAGCGAGTAAACATCTTTTCATAGGCAGGACGGTTTACTCTAATATAGAAAAAACTTTTCTATTACTCCAACCGCTGAGATATTTTTTTGCACAAGATGTGCATTAGGAATTGGCCAACCGGCTTTGAATCAACCAGGTATTTGCAGTGGCAAGAATTGGCCTAAAGCAAGCGCAAACCAAAATTAATTCAGATTCATTCACTCTTACTTACAGTAGAATCAGAACGGCACGAATTACCGTAACATCCGCCTGTAGCACATCCAAAATTGAAAACCGCCATAGCCGCAAAATAGCCTCCCGCAATGGTAAGCATCCATTGCCGGTCGGCTATTGCCTGAGCTATTATAATTACCCCAAGTATCAGGTAAAGCCAGCGTTGAACCGTCCACCTGCTTAGTATTCTGGCTTTCATTTAGATACTTGGTTCTGCAGGCTCTGCCATCCTCCACCATTGTGCACGTTGGCGAAGCCGCTTGATTTCAGCAAACTTTTGGCGGAAGCGCTGCGCATTCCCGATACACAGCAAGTAATGACCGGCTTGTCTTTTTTGATTTTTGACAAATGACCGCCCAGATTTTGCAAAGGAATATTGACGGAGCCTCTGATGTGGCCTGAGGCATATTCCTCCTTCGTGCGTACATCAATGATCTGGCCGCCTTCTTTCATCAATTGGGCGAAGTCAGTTTTTGGCCCCATACCCAGTAAGTTTTTCAGTTGCTTTAACATCGTTAGTTGCATTTACATTGATTCACTTCGATCCAGCTTCCACCGTTATAGACTTTCTCAAATCCAAGCTGCTTAAGATATTGAGTTGCCATTCCGCTGCGATTGCCGGAAGCGCAGCAAAGCACGATACTGCCTTTCATATTGCGGAATTCATCTACCCTGCTTTGCAATTCCTGCAAGGGAATGTTTACTGATCCGAAAACATTTCCGCTGAAAAATTCTCCAGGCGTACGAACGTCCACTATGGTCGTATCGCTGTTGTTGATCACTTGTTCGATATTCATGTTTATTGGTTTTTATTTTTGTTATTGACAAATCCGTTGAAGAGTATGCCTCCAAGCATTGCCCCATAAAGAGTACTGTTGAGGGGCCTTGATGTGATTGCACAGGTTCCGTTTGCGCATCCGACAAAATGATAATAGAGGTAACCCGCTACCGCTCCAGCCAGTATCCCGATAATGGTTAGTTTATGCTTGATAATAAAACTCATCATTTTAAACTTCAATTAACAGGCACAAAGATATACCCGAGCTATAGCGTAGTTCTGTGACTAAGGTTACATTATGTTGTGTGAAGCCGCGAGAGGGAATCTCTGGTTCTAAGTTTGGCTTTGCTCGTAGCTGAAAAAAACCTTTCACTAATTTCTTACAATATCCAGAACTTATCATAAAAAGTGGCATCATTTTCTATCTGATTTCTAAGGCTTGTGAATTGATCACTCCTTGATCCCAGAATTTTAGATAACTTAAAAATATACTTGACCTCGGCCAGGCGAGAGCTAATAAGTTGTGCGTTGAAATTTCCTTTCGCTGCGGTAGTCATGAATTTTCTGAAACTGTTTACATGTGATACTAACATGGTTTGCTCCTTTTGCTTAAAAGCAATTTTTATTTTCAACATCCTTATGTCTACCCCGGCCCAAACAGATTCGGCAAAGCAATTACTGACCATCTCAAGTGATTCCGCATACTTCCCTTCGGTAAACAGTATGTGGGCTCTGTAAATTCGGATGAAATTTTCTGTATCCTGTACTCCGAGAATCCGGCTCCCTGTTTTCTTCTGAAATTTGACCGCATCGTGGGTCTTGCCAAGCATGCATAAATTTTTTATGATATCCGCATAACCTAGATATCTTACGTATCCTCCATTGACAGCCCTTTGGTTCTGTGCCCATAGGTCTAATACTACCCTACGCTGTTTATGATATTCCAGCCCGGAGAAAACGTATCTTAACTGATTTACCAAAGTTGTGATCAGCCTGGCTTTGTCGAAAAGACCCAGTCGCAGTGATCCATCTTCCAAACACCTTTTGAGATACCAGAATAACTTACGCGTTGGCTTTATTTGAAATCTCAATTTGGCCTTGTTAAAACTCAGCTCATTTGAAAACTCACACACAAGAACGTTTTCATTCAAATCTTCAGGTATGGAATCCGCCCCGATAATTTTAGAGGTAACCAGCATACCGTCTTCGGTGATGGTTGACTCGATCTGATACTGTTCCTTGAGGAACTTCAAGATTTGTTTCTGTACCAACAAACT
>CAYOYI010000357.1:3242-4651 GCA_964408105.1 uncultured Chitinophagaceae bacterium
GAGATTCCTTCCGCATGAAAAAATTCGCCTTTTGGAGCAAGTATTTTTTATACAGGTCATTCAGATCAGTTGTTTTATCCTGCAATAACATTGACTCGACCACCTTAAATTCCTTCTCCAGGTTGTAAACAAGATTTTTGGAATCATACCATCTCATCAACGCGTCATGCTTCACTTCCCTTTCGGAAAGAGAAAACGTAATGGTAACATAATTCTCAATCAGCACACCCATTTCCGACATTAAACGATTTATTTCCAAACCCATGTTTTTGTTCAATCGCGATCGAAATACAGCCTGGCTGAAAAGCTCCTTGTTACAACCTCCTTTATTAAACTCTGGCGCACACCTGTACAGGTAAGCGTAAGCTTTCTTCATTTTTGAAGATGCCTTACTGAACCGAGAATCAATATAATCTCCCAACTCCTTCAACTCCTGCTTCGACATCTTTTTAAGGATGGTAACGGTGTGTGAACGGTGTAAACTCATGTACGGGATTTTTGCCAAAAAAAGTAATTGGCGAACAATTTTCCGAATAATATTTTTACACCCGAATCAAATAAAAACCAAAAAACCTTATAAAATGAAAACTTATCAAACCCTGTCCGCATACGGTCGAATTAGACTGCCTATAGTTCTATTGTTAATAATTTTCAGCGCTTCGGACAGCTTCGCCCAATACTGGAATTGGAAGAAGAACATACCGGGTGATAATGATGCGCAATTCGAATCAATATCAGCTGATGCGCAAGGGAACACTTATGTATCCGGCACTTTCCTCGGAAATGTAAAAGTCAACAGTCAGACACTTACTGGCGCATCAAATAATGATTTTATTTTTCTGGTGAAGGCCAATTCAAACGGCCAGTTGCAATGGGGAGCTAAGATCAATGGTGACTTTAATCCGATCGGGTTTGATGGCATGACCACCGACCCTTCGGGAAACACTTACATTGCCGGAAATTCCCGGGCCACACAAACAACCTTTGGGAATGGCGTGAATATCAGCTTCGGAACAATACAGAACGCAAGTTTCCTTGTCAAATACAGCACAAGTGGATCAGCGGTTTGGGCTAAGGAAATTGATTATTCGGTTATGGCGCTTGCGGCCAATTCAACAAATATTTTTGTGGGCGGGATAGCCGGAATTTCACTTGTTTTTGGAAGTGATACGGTTGACCCAAACAACTTTTTTATCGCCAAATTAAACGGCAGTGGAGACGGGATATGGGCCAGGCAAGCCAATGCCGGTTCGGGAATGGTTCAAGAACAGGAAGTAAAAGTGGATGCCTCAGGCAACGTTTATGTTACCGGGACATTCAGCAACAAGCTGATACTTGGCAGTGACACTTTTATGGCCGCAGGATCAAACTTCAATTCTATGTTCGTTGCCAAATATGGGAGTAACGGA
>CAYOYI010000358.1:0-4623 GCA_964408105.1 uncultured Chitinophagaceae bacterium
TATGCCTTACAATAAATTAACCGAAGTCCTCAGCAAGCTGGACAAAAAGCAAATGAAGCGTCTGTACGACTTCATTGCATCGCCATACTACAACTCAAATGAAAGCATCACCGCTCTAACCGGCTATTTACGGGAACTGCATCCCGGCTTCAATGAAAAGAAACTTTCGGATGAGGCGCTTTTAAAAAATATAAAAACCATCCGCAGCAAAAAAGTGCTTGCCAACCTGATGACGCGGTTGTTCGATCTTACGGAAATTTTTCTTTCGCTGGAATTTAATTCAGATGAAGCGCTGCAGAAGATCGGGACTATAAAAGCCTACAAAAAATTGAAAATGACCGATCGTTTTGAATCGCTTGCCCTGCAAACCCAGAAAACTCTTGAGGAAGAAATCTTTCGTGATTTCGATCATTGGTGGCGTGTTCACAGGTTGCAGGAGGAAATGATTGAAGGATTTCCCAACAAGATCAGGCGCGTAGCGGATAAAACCATGGCGCCCGTTATTGACAGCCTCGACCATTTCCACGCGGTTAAGAAGCTGCGCTACATGTGCGATGCAGCGAATCTGAAGCATGAATTGAGCAATGATTACAGCGACCGGTTCAAACCGGAAATGCTGCAGATCATCCAAACCGGTGATCTTTCCGATCCTTATTTTTTTGCTTACAGCCGGATTTACCTTTTCTTTTCCGAAGATGATCTTCAAAAAGCAGATTTATACTACCGTCAATTGCTTGATTTCCTTTTTTCAAAATCATCTGCATTTCCATCAGCGGAATTGCGCTCGCTTGCAGCGTATATGCAGATCTATTGCACCCGGCAGGCCAACAAGGGGCGGCCTGAATTCCTCCGGGAGTTTTTTAACCTCGTGAAGTTCAAGATCAAAAAAAATATTCTTGCTGAAGACGGCATGATTTCACCTCAGCAATATAAAAACATCACTACCTGCGCCATCCACCTCGGTGAATTGCAATGGGCTGAAAATTTCATCCGGTCACAAAAGGAACTGCTTCCCGCTGAATTCAGGGAAGATTATTACCGCTATAATCTATCGCAGCTTCAATATCACAAAAAGGATTTTGTCAGCGCGATTGAAAATCTGCGGGTGATCTCGCACGGAAAAAATGATATTCTCTTCAGCTTTGCCGTACGCAAGCTGCTTATCAGATCAGGAATAGAAAACGGAGAGCGTGAATTGCTGCCCGCACAAATTGAAAGCTATAGGAAGCATTTAATGCGAAAAAGAAAACATCTCGGCATATATGCCCGCCTGCTGGAATTATTTATCAATCATCTTGAAAAGCTTTCGGGTAATAAAGAATCATTACGCCTGAAAGCGTTGGAAAAGCTGAAAGCCGGAGAAAATTTTCCAGAAAAAGCCTGGCTCATCGAAATAGCCGAACAAGGAAAGCTATGAATGAAAAATTACAAAAAGATTCAGCCGGCAGCCTCTCCGACCGGCCTCTCCCCTGACAAGAGGAGACACAGAGGGGTGTGCAAGTTTGCATAAAATAGATAGGGGCGAGAGCCACGCTCCCGCCCCTATTCATCCATCCGGCTTTTAACCGCTAATCCAGATAGATATACTCCGCTACCGCATCATTCTGGCTGAATACCTTGGCAAGATAGGTGCCCGAAGGCAGGCTGCTCAGATTGATCTGGCAATTCATGGATAAGCCACAACTGGTTTCCGCCTTCAGCACCCGGGCCGAATCATATACTTTGATAGAAACCAGCAGATCATTGGGATTATCCGATGAGGCGATAAACAGATCGCCCTGCAAATCGGTGCTGATGGTAAAAATGCGCCCGGCATCCTTTACCGGAGTAAAGGCGGACAATAAAAACAACGAACAAACAAATAGCATGAACTTTCTCATGGCATTAATTTTTAAATGATTAAAAAATGATGCCTCACCAGGCGCCCGAAATGCTGAAGGCGCCTTAGTTGAGCCGGCTTATGGAAGGCCGGTAAATCGGAAAGTCATGACTTAGTGCCCGGAAAGGCTGACGGGGTAAAATTTGCTCTTTGGCGGATTCATATCAGGGGAAATTTCATGCAATAATTAATTGGCATTTTAATTGCCTTTACAGAAAACCTAAACCATCGTCCTATGAAAAATGCCACCGAAACGCTCTGGAAACTTATCCGCACGCTTACCGCAGAAGAAAAAAAGATAATACTGAAACTCCTTCAACCCGACCATCCGGCTAATATCCCTACTAACGAACAACGGCTTTTTGATTGGTTTGGCAAAAGCGAAGTTCCGGATGAAAGTGAAGCGATAAAGAGCCTCTATAATAAGGTTGATGTCAAAACTTTTCGTGTTATCCGCAATTCGCTTTATAAAAAAATAATGCTCGGACTCAGGGATATTGAAGACAAAAGTTTAATTGAGAAATCATTCCATGAACGAATGGAAGAGGCCTACGTGCTTCAAAAGAAAGGGCTTAGCGCTGAAGCTTTTTCCATTTTCAAGAAGATTGCAACAGATGCGGAAAAACTAGAAAGATATTATGCGCATTTACAAGCCTTAGGCGCCCAACTATGGCTGCTGAATCTTACAGGCGGAAATAAAGCTATTGAAACCGTTGCCAGCTTGAGAAGAGAGCTTTCAAAAACCGCTTTACTCATTCATGAAATCCATGAGCTTCATGCTATATATTCACAAACCACAAAAATCGGTGTGCGCAGCTTCATGCTCAGGAGCAAATCAGATATTCAAATCATAAAAGAATTAGGGAAGCATCCACTTTTAAAACAGCGCTCAGGAAGGCAGCCTTATTTTGTCAGTGCATATACTTCTTTGTCGCGCTATAATTTATTACTGTTGAGCGGAAAATTTGAAGAAGCCTACCATTGTTACAAACCGTTTTATTATTTAACTAAGGAGCGTTTTGAAAATGGCCAGGGCTTACCCATGGAAATAATTAGTGCCGGGATGGATTATAGCATGGCTTGCATTAATACGAACCGATATGAAGAAGGGAGCCGAACTATGGATACTTTCAGTTCAATGCGGCAACAATTTGCACCATTGGATAAAAGCCTGCTTGGATTGGAAATTTATTTTCGGAGCTACTACATGACCAAACAGGGAGGCTATGATTTAAGCTGTCCCGAGCATCAGGCCTTGTTGAATTTTCAAAAAACCTTATCACCCGATGATCCTGCTTTTCAGTTTCTTAAAGGATTGCAATTAGTGGTTGCCGAGCTTTATGAAAGAAACAACCAGCATGAAAAGGCAATTGATCTATTGGAAAAAATTGCCGCCATCAAGTCAACTGTTGAGATGCGTGCGGAAGTAGTTGATGCGGCAAAATTGATGAGGGTGATGTATGGTGCTGCGAGATACATTCAGCTAAGAGGGAGAAGAATTCGGATAAGCGATGAATTATTCTCAATAAGAGCAGGACAATATTATGAATCGCTCAAGAAATCACGGGATAACTATTGTTTGGAAAAAAGAATTCTTCGTTTTTTTATTCATCTCAAAGATCAAATGCCAATTGCTGCTGCAGATAACGCCATCAGAAAATTGAAAAATGAGATTGACGTAATGCATCAAGAGCCTGATAATCTATATATGAAATCCATGTTGAGAATAATAGACTTTGATAATTGGCTAAACCATTTTCAGATGTTCATTACACAGAAATCTGACGACCTGGCCTTCGCCTGAATAGTCCCTATCTTCGTTGCTTTTATTATGTTTGTCTCAACAATTAGAAACGCATGATCTCCAAAAAACTCGAAAAAGCGTTGAACGCTCAAATTAAATTAGAATCGGAAGCCTCCTTCAACTATCTCGCCATGGCATCATGGTGCGACCAAAAGAGCCTGAATGGCGCTGCCGAATTTTTCTATGCGCAGGCAGAAGAGGAGCGCCAGCACATGCTCAAGATTTTCCGGTATATCAACGACCTGGAAGGCCATGCCATTTCACCTTCCGTAAGCCAGCCGGAAATCCAGTTTGAATCCATACTCGATGTGTGCAGGAAATCGCTGGCAGGCGAAGCGAAAGTCACAAAGGCTGTTCACAAATTATCAGAGCTGGCTTCCGAAGAAAAAGATTATGCCACTTATAATTTCCTGCAATTTTTCGTGGATGAGCAGCGGCAGGGAGAAACCGTATTCAATCACCTCATTGATAAAATCAAGCTCATCGGCCTGGAAGGAATGGGGCTTTATTACATTGACAAGGAGCTGGAGTCTCTGGCTGGAAAGCAAGGTGGGGAAAAGGAGGCTGAATAAAATTCCCGTCAAACACAAAAAGCCGCTGAAACCGAACACGGGCAGCCCTTTTGCGTACACTTAGCAACAGTATCCGCTCTGCATCGGGAGGTGCTGATGGGAAGATTTTGCGGGGTAGCGGTTCTTACTTTTTGTTTGACTTCGGAGGTATTCGGGCAATCTGGCCTATGCAACTCCGGTGTTCCCTTTTTTGCAATTGATCTTTCAGGGAATCCTGACAGCACTTATATCTCTCCTTTTATTACCAGGAGTAATTTATGTTGCGGCAGCAGCAATCCTAACCGTTGTATCGAATTTGAGATCATGCTCGATTCGAGCGCTTCGGGAATCAACTTTGAAATTCATTCCGGTGCCATGCCGCCCGGTTC
>CAYOYI010000359.1:0-4594 GCA_964408105.1 uncultured Chitinophagaceae bacterium
TTCGCCATCGGCTACTACCATCAACGGCAGGATTTTTTCAAAAAGCATAACACAAGTGGCAGTCAGGCAAATTTCAGGAATTGGATGATTATCCTGTTTATGGTCACGCTGGTGCTTTTTTCCGTGGTGAAAACCAAGATCGTTCATTACTCTTCCCTGTGTTACCTGCCCCTGACGTTTCTTGCTGTTTGGGAAATTTATCATCTTATAAAATCAGGTGAAAAAATTTCTGGCGCGCAAAGAATCGCAATCCTTGTTATTGGAATTTTGTTTGGTTTTACGGCCTGGGCAGTTCCATATCTGGGGAATAATGCCGGCTTGATTAAGCCTTATATCAATGATCCGTTTGCGGTTGCAAATCTTGGTGCGGAAGTTGATTGGCCTTATTATCTTATGGCGATTGGGCTGATTTATACTGTGCTTGCAGTGACAAGTTTCACACTTATGCGCAGAAGACTTCGTGATGGAGTGATCTTGTTATTTACAGCTTCAAGCTTATTCGTTGCCAGCATCATTTACTCTTTTGTTCCCAGGATTGAACGCTATTCGCAAGGCGCTGCAATTGATTTTTACAAAAATTTGAAAGGCAAGGATGTGTATGTAAATGTTCTTGGATTCAAGAGTTATGCTCACCTTTTTTACTCATACAAGCTTCCTCAGCAAAACGAAAACTCAAAGGATGTTAATTGGCTGCTGACCGGGAACATTGATAAACCTGCATACTTTGTCTGTAAGATCAACAAAGCGGATCGCTACCAAGATTATGCGGATCTAAAGGAGATTGGGAGAAAAAACGGATTTGTGTTTTTTAGCCGAAAGCCCGTTCAGGGTTTCTGATAAATAGAAAATTTGGCGACTCCGGTTCTTTGGAGAAGGTGCATAACGCTCACCTTCAAAACTCCCAGCCCGTACTTCACGCTCCGGCTGAAATTAATGGAGGATGCTTCTTCAAAATATTTTGTCGGGCAGGTGACTTCCGCAATCTCAAAACCAGCCATGAAGATTTGTGAGAGCATTTGGTTGTCGAAAACGAAATCATCAGAGTTGGCTTCGAGGTTGATGCTCTCGATCACCTTTCGCGAAAAGGCACGGTAGCCGGTGTGATATTCTGAAAGCTTCTGCCCAATCAGCATATTTTCGGAAAGTGTCAGCAAGCGGTTGAATACATACTTGTAGTAAGGCATGCCGCCTTTCAATGCGCCACCGCCAAGAATTCTGGACGCCAGCACTACGGGATAAACATCATTTGCTATGATAGACGCCATCGGGCTAATCAGCTTCGGGGTGTATTGGTAATCCGGATGAAGCATGATGACTATATCTGCCCCAAGTTCTATTGCTTTCTTATAACAAGTCTTCTGATTGCCCCCGTAACCCTTGTTTTTATCATGCCGGATAATGTGCCGTATGCCGAGTTGGCCTGCCACCTCGGTCGTGTTATCAGTGCTGTGATCATCAACCAGCACAACTTCGTCCACTATATCCAGCGGAATTTCCCGGTAGGTTTTTTCCAAAGTAAGCGCAGCATTATATGCCGGAAGAACAACTACTATTTTTCTGTCGCGAAGCATTCTGATGGATGCCCAAAAATAAACGAATACGGATAACAGTTTGATGAAGGCTTCCGCGGTGAGAAACAGCGAGCGCGGCAAATGCCTTATCTTTGCCACGCCTTTCAGATAGCAAAAAAAGAGGGATATGTCCAGGAATACGCTTGATACGATTGAAGCCGCAATTGAAGACATCAAACGGGGCAAACTTGTTATTGTGGTAGATGATGAAGACCGTGAAAATGAAGGAGATTTTATAACCGCAGCCCGAAATGTGACTCCCGAAGTGATCAACTTCATGTCGAAACATGGAAGAGGGTTGATTTGCGCTCCGCTGGTCGAAGACCGCTGTGAGGAACTCGGACTGGAGCTGATGGTTACAGAAAATACCTCCCTGCACCACACTCCGTTCACGGTTTCTATTGATTACAAAGGTCCCGGGACGTCAACCGGTATCTCTGCAAGCGATCGCTCAAAGACTGTTCAGGCATTGATCAATCCTGCAACCAAATCTGCTGACCTTGCAAAACCCGGTCATATTTTCCCGCTGAAAGCAAAAAAGGGCGGGGTTCTCAGACGAGCGGGACATACCGAAGCGACCATTGACCTTGCCAGGCTCGCAGGCTTTGAATCTGCCGGGGTGCTGGTAGAGATCATGAACGAAGACGGCTCAATGGCGCGATTGCCGGAATTATTCAAGATCGCGGAGCAGTTTGATCTGAAGATCATTTCCATCGAGAGCCTGATAGAGTACCGGATGAGCCAGGAGCGGCTGATTAAACGCGAGACTGAAGTGAATTTGCCTACCAAATACGGTGACTTTAAATTGATCGCCTATTCGCAATTGACTACCGATGAAGTTCATATGGCGCTGGTGAAGGGAACGTGGAAGAAGGGCGATCCGGTGCTGACCCGCGTGCATTCATCCTGCGTCACCGGTGATATTCTTGGTTCGCTGCGCTGCGATTGCGGTGAACAGCTTCATGCCGCGCTGCAAATGGTGGAGCGTGAGGGAAAAGGAGTGGTGCTGTACATGAAGCAAGAGGGCAGGGGAATAGGATTGCTGAATAAGCTCAAAGCTTACAAACTGCAAGAGGAAGGAAAGGATACGGTTGAGGCTAATGTGGCGCTCGGTTATGATATGGATGCGCGTGATTATGGGGTTGGCGCGCAAATTCTCCGCGACCTTGGAATCACCAAATTGAAACTCATCACCAACAACCCGCGGAAGCGAACCGGACTGCTCGGTTACGGCTTAGAAATCGTTGACAACGTTCCGATTGAGATCGAGCCTAATCCTCATAACGAGCATTACCTGCTCACCAAGCGTGATAAGCTTGGGCATGATATATTGAGAGAGATGAGGTGAGGTGAAAGAAGTAAGAGGAAAGAACAAAGAAATCATTCCCCTCAACATGGTGCAAGTTTTGTGCGCATGCAATTGAGCGTAAGCTAACTTGTACCTTAGCATTAGTGAGCTTTCAGCTTACCAGGCTTTCATTCGGCAACGACCAAAAAGTTTGTATTTTTTCTGCCATGAGCCGGAAATATAAATTCAGAGACAACAGCAAGCTGTATTTGCAACGGTAAATTGGATTGACGTCTTCACACGAAGGATATACAAAGACATTCTCGTTGACAGCCTCAACTTTTGCATTAAGAATAAAGGAGCAGAAATCTACGCATGGTGCATCATGACCAATCATGTGCATCTGATATTGGGTAGCAAGCAAGCTAAATTGCAAGACATCATGCGCGACCTGAAAAGGCATACATCAAAAGCAATTACAAAAACAATCGAAGAAAATCAGCAGGAAAGCAGGCGTGAATGGATGCTATGGATGTTTGAGAGAACGGGGCAGCGAAATCCAAACAACGAAAAGTATCAGTTTTGGCAGCAACACAATAATCCTATCGAATTGTGGAACAATGAGAGCATGCAGCAAAAGGTTGATTACATACACGACAATCCGGTAGTTGCAGGATTCGTTCAGGAGCCGCGGCATTATGCTTATAGCAGTGCGATAGATTATGCAGGAGGAAAGGGGCTGGTTGATATAATTTTACTGGAATAAAATACTTGCTGGCAAGCTGAAAGCTTACGAATGATAAGCACAAGTTACCTGACGCGCAGGCTATGCTCAAACTTGCGCTATGTGCGGGGAAATCATTCGCCTTTCATCTTACTTCTTTACTCCTTCATTTTTTCCCTTACTTCATCTTCACCATCCGCTTCGTCTCAACAACTTCACCATCAATCACGAGTGAATAGCTGTACGTGCCGCTGCTCAGGTTCTGTGCGAACACCGTCATGATGCCGTAGCCTTTTTCGAGTTCTACTGATTTTATCATCCTGCCTTTCGCATCGAAGAAAAGCATCTGCGCTTTCGCTGATTCTTCGGGAATGAAATAGGAAATTGAGGTTTGCTCTTTGAATGGGTTCGGAACGTTCTGCTCTAAGATTACAACCTGCAGAGAGCTGAGTTCCACCGTTACGCGGTTCGCTTCTTCATCTCCGTTTTCTGAATCCTCACCCGATTGCCTGAAACCTATAGCACAACATTCGTTCATGATGCTTTCAAGATTCAGTAATCTGTCATTAGTTGCCTGTGATGCTTTTGACATGGAATCAATGATCGCCTGTTGCTGCTTTATCGCGCTCACTAAGTACGGCACCAGCCCCGTATAATTCACTCCCTTAAAGTCCGCCTTTTCGGATAGAATCTTTCCGTTTAGCCCTTTCACTTCCGGCTGCACCACTGTTCTTACTAATTCCGGCAGCACCTGCTCCACATCCTGTGCGATCAGACCGTGGTGCGTGCCTTCCGGCAAGGACAGGTTATCGTAATCATTCGTGCGGTATTCATAAGACTTCGGTTGCAGCGCGTTGATGGTGGCAAGCGCATCTCTTGAATCCATGTCCGCGATGTTGGTTTTCAGCTTCTGGTCTGAGCCTTCAAATACTGAACCGGTCACCGTGATGTTGCCAACGAAGTGCCCTGCCGAGTTGGAGTCGGAGCCTTCTGCCGAGCAGAAGATACCGA